>NZ_JAPHNL010000100.1 GCF_026274175.1 Streptomyces beihaiensis | reverse complement strand
ACCGCCGGGGTGGGCGTGACCCCCGCCGACGCGTCCGCCATCACGTCGGCCGCACCGTCCGAGCACGACGTCAGGAGCGCCCAGTGACCGTTTCCCCGTTGCGGCTGGGCCTGTACGAGCCCGGCCCCGGCACGCAGGCGTCCGGCGTGCGGCGCGAGGAACTCACCTTCCGTGTACCGGCGGGCGAGGACACCTGGCACATCGCCGCCGAACTGCTCGTGCCCGAGGGCGGCGCCGACACCGTGCAGGTGCTGCTGCCCGGCCTGACCTACGACCGCCGGTACTGGACGGTTCCCGGCGACTACGACTACAGCGCCCACATGGTGCGCGCCGGATACGCCGTGCTCCTCCTCGACCGGCTCGGCACCGGCGCCTCCAGCAGACCGCACGGGGACGACGTCAACCTCGACAGCCACGTCGAGGTCGTCCACCACATCGTCTCGCAGCTGCGCTCCGGCGCCGTCGGCGGCCGCGCGTTCTCGCGGGTGGCCGTCGTCGGCCACTCCTACGGATCGGGCATCGCCCTCGTCGAGGCGGCCCGGTACCAGGACGTGGACGCGCTGGTGATCACCGGCATGCTGCACACGACCACCTCGTTCTACGAGAAGGTCGACCGTGTCCACGACTTCTTCCACCCCGTGGGCGAGGATCCCTTGCTCGCGGAACTCGGCGCGCCCGCCGAATACTTGACGCAGCGTCCCGGACGCCGCGCCAAGATGCTCGAGTATGCGGGCGGCATCGACCCGGACCTGTCCGCGCACAACGAGCGCATCAAGTCCACAGCCACCTGGGGCGAGGGAAACAGCCTCCCCGAGACCTACCGGAGCGAGTACTCCCGCGCCGTCTCGGTGCCCGTGCTGATCGTGGTGGGCGAACACGACGCGCTGTTCAGCAGCGCCGACGTGGGATTCGCCGCCACTTCCGACAGTGTCCGCGCCTTCGAGAAGGGCTATTACGCCCCGGGCGCGGACCTGGAGGCCCATGTGATCGCGGGCTGCGGCCACTCCCTCACCATCCACCGGACGGCTGCGGACTGTTACGCCCTGACGCGCGACTGGCTCGATCGCACCTTCCCCAGGTCGGTGTGAGGCCGGACATTCCACCAACTCTCCGAGGAGAACCAATGTTTGACAGGCTGTCACGCCTGGTCCTTCGATCACCGCGCAAGGTGGTCCTCCTGACCATCCTCCTGGTCTTCCTTGCCGGCGCCGCCGGCGGTGGTCTGCAGAGCAGGCTCACCATGGGCGGTTACGAGTCGTCCGGCACGGAGTCGAGCAAGGCTGCCGAGCAGCTTCAGCAGACCTTCAAGCAGGGCGAGCCGAACGTCCTTCTGCTCATCAAGGACAAGCGGGGCGTGGACGACCCGGCCGTCGCCAAGGCGGGCCACGACCTGTCGGCGAAGCTCGCCGCCCAGGCCCACGTCACCAACGTCACTTCGTACTGGGACGCCAAGAGCCCGGCCCTTCGCTCCAGGACGGGCAAGGAGGCGGTCGTACTCGGCCGGATCACCGGGAACTTCGACGACCAGATCGACCGCGTCAAGAAGATCGACGAGGCGTTCACCGGAAAGGTGGACGGTCTCCAGGTCAAGACCGGTGGCTCGGCCATGATGTGGCAGGAGAACACCAAGCAGTCCCAGAAGGACGCGATGAAGGCCGAGTCGTTGGTCTTCCCGATCCTGATGGTCGTCCTGGTGATCATCTTCGGTAGCGCGCTGGTCGCCCTGCTCCCGGTCACGGTCGCGTTCGCGGCGATGCTGCTGTCGATGGCCGCCCTGTTCCTCATCACGTTCTTCGGCGACACATCGAGCGTCGTCGAGAACACCACGACGTTCCTGGGAATCGGTCTCGGCGTCGACTACTGCCTGTTGTTCGTCACCCGCTACCGGGAGGAGCTGCGCCTGGGCAAGGAGATCAACGACGCGATCACCATCACGCTGCGCACGGCGGGCCGCACCATCGCGTTCTCCGCGCTGACCGTGGCCGTGGCCTTCGTCGGCCTGCTCGTCCTGCCGTTCACGATGATGCGCTCCCTCGCGATCGGCTGCATGACCACCGCGCTCGTGGCCGCGTTCTCCGCGATCGTCCTGGCTCCCGCGCTGCTCAAGTGGATCGGCCCGCGGGTCGACAAGTGGCGCCTGATCAAGCGCAAGCAGGACCCGGCCAAGGACGGCGGCGGCTTCTGGCACAGCCTGTCCACCGCCGTGATGCGCCGCCCCGTGCGGGTGGCCATCCTGGTCCTGGCCGTCGCCATCACCCTGGGCCTGCCCGCCGCCAGCATGAAGCTGCGGCTGCCCGACGAGAGCGTGCTGCCCTCGAACGCCAAGTCCGCGCAGGTCGCGCAGGTGCTCAAGAAGGACTTCAACACCCGCGAGCAGCAGGCGCTCAACGTGGTGGCCGCCCACTCGGGCAGCCCGCAGGCCAAGAGCGGTGCCATCGACGCGTACGCCCGCAAACTCTCCTCGATCAAGGGCGTCACCCGCGTCGACGCCTTCACCGGCTCCTACGCCAAGGGCGCGAAGATCGCCGACGCCTCCGCGGCCGACGCCCGCTTCGGAGCGGCGCAGGGCACGTATCTGTCGGTCGTGCCGAGCGTCGACCCGTACTCCTCGGCCGGCAACACGCTCGTGCACGCCGTGCGTGACACCAAGGCGCCCTTCGACGTGAAGGTCGGCGGACCGGCCGCGGTCAGCACCGACACCTTCCACACCCTCAAGAAGAACCTGCCCATCGCCGCGGTGGTCCTGTTCCTCGGCATGTTCGTGCTCCTCTTCCTGCTCACCGGGAGCATCCTGCTTCCGCTGCAGTCGATCGTCCTGACCGGGATCAGCCTCACCGCGACGTTCGGCGCGCTGGTCTTCATCTTCCAGGAAGGCCACATGGCCAAGCTGTTCGGCGACTTCATCGTCACCGGCGGCATCACCTGGACCGTACCGATCATGTCGTTCGGCATGGCCTTCGCGCTGTCCATGGACTACCAGGTGTTCATGCTGTCGCGGATCAAGGAGGAGTACGACCGCACCGGCGACAACGAACTGGCCGTCGCGAGCGGCCTGGAGAGGGTCGGCAAGGTCGTCACCTACGCGGCGGTGCTGCTCTCCCTGGTGTTCCTGGTGCTCATCAGCTCCGGCATCAGCTACATGAAGGCACTCGGCCTCGGCATGGCGCTGGCGATCCTCATGGACGCCACGCTGATCCGCGGTGGTCTGCTGCCGGCCCTGATGAAGCTGTTCGGCCGCGCCAACTGGTGGGCGCCGAAGCCGCTGCAGAAGCTGCACTCCCGCTTCGGCATCAGCGAGTCCGAGGAGGGTGAGCCGGCCCCCGCCGCGGCAGCGCAGGCCCCCTCCACGGTGCCGTCGCGCAGCGCCTGAGCAACGTCACCCGCTCCCTCACGCACACCGCCCCGCCCCACCCGGCCACCCCGGCCGGGTGGGGCGGGCGCACCACCCACCCCACAGGGCATCGACTCGGTCTTCGAGAAGGTCAGTTAACGAAACAGGACAGCCCATGCCACAGACCAAACGGCCCAAGAACATCGGAGCCCACTTCGACCACTTCGGCGACAAGCCGGGCCCCGCCTGGCACCTGGACCGACCCTTCGACATCGCCCCCGAGGCGGGCCGCACGTACGACTCCGCGTCGCTCGCACAGCTCGTCGCCGAGATGTCGGGACGCCTGTACGAGGCGGGTCTGCGCCGCGGCGACCGGCTCGCGATCATCAAGCACAACCACATGGACGTCATCCTGCTCGCCGCCGCGGCGGCCCGGATCGGCGCCCTGCCGGCCATGATCACCTCGACGTTCACGCCGGACGTACTCGGCAAGATGATGGCCCGTCTGGAGCCGAAGGTCATCGTCGCCGCCGACTCCGTGCTCGCGGCGGCCGCCGAGGCCGGGGTCGACCTGGCGGGCCCGGCCACCCGGCTGGTCGCGGTCGAGGGGGAGCAGCCGGTCAGTGGTGCCCTGCCCCTCGCGGACCTGGCGGGCTCGGGCGTCCCGGCTCCCGATCTGCGCCCGGACGCGGAGCCGATGCTGCTCACTCACACCTCCGGGACCACGGGCGTGCCCAAGTTCGTCATGCACTCGGCGGACACCATCGGCGTCTACGGCGTGATGGAGACGATCCGCATCCCGTTCCTGTCGACCCGCCCCGACGACACCGTCGCCTCCTGCATCGCCTTCGTGCACTCGCGGGCGGTGACCTGGGTGCAGGCCCAGTCCGTGCTCGTGCCCTCGAAGGTCGTGGTGCTCGGCGGCTGCGAGCCCGACACGGTCGTGGAGACCCTCTCGCGCAACCGGCCCACCACTCTCGAGGCGTGCCCGAACATCTTCCAGCGCTGGGAGCAACTGCCGAAGACCCACCCGGAGCTGTTCACCGACGTGCGCTCCTTCATCTCCACCTTCGACGCCATCCACCCCAGCACGGTCCGCACGTTCATGGCCGCGACCCGGCGTCGCCGCCCCGTCTGGGCGCAGAGCTGGGGGCAGAGCGAGATCGGCCCCGCGACCCTCGCCTCCTACTCCAAGCGCAAGATCATGCGCCGCGACGGGGGCGAGCCGTTCACCAACAACGTCGGCCGTCCCGTCCCGTTCGTCACCCGGCTCAAGGTCGTGGACCCCGAGACCCGCAAGCCGGTCAAGCGCGGCGAGCGCGGCATCGTACTGGTGAAGACCAAGGGCCTGTGCCTGGGCTACCTCGGGGAGAACGAGAGGCACCGCGAAAAGGTGTGGGACGGCTGGTGGAACACCGGCGACATCGGCGTCCACCGGCGCAACGGCACCGTCGAAGTCCTGGACCGCGAGGTCGACGTCATCCCGGGCACCAGCGGCATCGAGCTGGAGAGCCGGCTTCTGGAGCGCCTGGAGGAGGTCACCGAGGCGATTGTGCTCGGCGACCCGGACGGCCTTCCGGTGCCGGTGGTCTCCACCAACACCGGGACCCTCGACCATGCGGCCTGGCAGCGCGCCACGGCGGACCTGCCGGCGCTCGCCGAGCCGCGCGTCATCGACTGGAACGACTTCCCGCGCACCGGCACCTGGAAGGTCCGCCGTTTCGACCTGCGCCAGAAGATCCTGCAGACCCAGGACACCCACGGCACGGGCCGCTGGACATGAGTTCCCGCGCACCGCGCCCCTGACCCCCGTCCGATCCGAGAACGAGATTCTGTGAGGTGGCAGTACATGCCGAGCCAGACCACGCCCAAGAGCCGTGTCGTGAAGGCCATCGACGAACTGTTCGTGCACCTTGAGGCCGACGCGGTGTACCGGCACTGGGCGGAGAACTTCCGCCAGCACAGCCCACTGGTGTCCGACGGCCGGGAGGGCCTGCGGACCACGATCGTGCAGCTGGGGACCCTCGGGTTCAAGTACGAGATGATCCGGGTCCTTGCCGACGGGCCGTGGGTCGTGCTGCACGCGCACGGCGGTGGGGTGTCGCAGCCGTTCGCCGTCTTCAACCTGCTGCGGGTCGAGAACGACCGGCTCGCCGAGCACTGGGAGGTCGTACAGGCCCAGGTCACCGAGACCGCGAGCGGCCACGGAGTACTCGACGGGCCGACCGAGATAACCGACCTGGACCGTACGGACGACAACCGGGAGCTGATCCGCTCCCTGTTCGACAAGGTCCTCGTCGGCGGCGACCTGGGGGCACTCGCCGGGTACTTCGACGGCGACACCCTCGTCCAGCACAGCCCGGACGTCGCCGACGGGGTGTCGGCGCTGCGCGGCTGGCTCGAGTCGGGCCCGCGCCGCTACGAGAAGCTCGACCTGCTGATCGCGGACGGCAACTTCGTGTGGGCGCAGAGCGCGGGCACGGTCGACGGCCGCCCGTACGTCCTCAACGACCTGTTCCGCATCGCGGACGGGAAGATCGTCGAGCACTGGGACGTGATCGGTGAGGTGCCCGCCCAACTCCCTCACGAAAACTCGCTGTTCGCCACGTTCTGAGCCCTTGGGCCAGGGGCCTGTGCCGTACGTCATCGTCGTCGTCCACGACGGTGACGTACGGCACGGGCATGCGCGCGGCGGCGCCGGGAGAACTCCTTGTCGGCGGCGTCGGCGGCGTCGTTGCCGTAGCCGACGCCGACGACGGCCGGTGCAGACACGCACGTGCCGGACATGATGATGTCCGGCACGCCGCGGCGGCTGCCCGGGCCCTGTCTCGACGGACAGGGCCCGGGCGGACACCACGGCGTGCCGGACATGCGCCTGCGGGCCGATGCCGCAAACGGTCGTGGCTCAGGGGCGGGGGCCCCCGCCCCCGACCGGGCAACCGGAGAGATCCGTCATGGCCGCACCTCGCGCTCAGACGATGCCGTTGTCGTGCGGCATCTGTTCGGGGATCTCGGTCCGCACGTCCCAGTGCTCTACGACCTTTCCGTCCGCGAGGCGGAACAGGTCGGCGAACACGTGAGGCCGGCCGTCGCGGACGCCCTCGGACTGGGCGAACACGAAGTTGCCCTCGGCGACGGTTCGGTGGAGCGTGAGGTACTGAACCGAGGCGAGCGACTCGCGCAGGCTCGCCGTCCCGTCGGCAGCCGAAGGGGCGTGCCGGATCAGGTGGTCGCCGTCGAAGAACTCGTCGAGCGCGGCCGGTTCGCCGTCGATGAGGACGTCCTGGACGAGGCGGCGGATCGTGTCCTTGTTCGCGGCCGTGCGGTCGCGATCGGTGATCTCGGACGGCCCGTCGCCCATGTCGTGCCCGCAGGCGGTGGGCCCGGTCTCGGGGGCGACCGCCTCCCAGTGCTCGGCGACACGGCCGTCGGCGAAGCGGTACAGATTGAACAGGATGAGCGGTACCGGGGCGAGGCCGGTGACACGGGCGTGCAGGAGCACCATGTCGCCCTCGCCGATCGAGCGCAGCAGATCGTAGCGGGCGCCTACGCTCTTGGCCTTCTCGGTGAGTTCCCGCAGGCCGTCCCTGCCGTCCGCGCACATCGGGCTGTGCTGGACGAACGCGGGCGCGTAGTAGGTGTCGAGGGCGGAATCGGTGTCGCCGCCGGTCAGTGCGAGTACGCCCGCCACGACGCGACTCTTTGCGTCCATCTCATCTCCAAGGATGGTGTGTTGTCCGGGAAGGTCATGGACGGGTGGTGACCGGCAGCGCCTCCAGGGCGCGGGAGAGCAGGCTGGGCTTGTACTCCAACCGCTCGTCGGCCAGGGCGAGGTGCGGGGCCCGGTTGAAGAGCGCGCCCAGCGCGATCTTGGCCTGGGTGCGGGCCAGCGGCGCGCCGAAGCACACGTGCAGGCCCGACGCGAAGCTGAGGTGCCGGTTGTCGGGGCGGCCGAGGTCGAGCGTGTCCGGGTCCGCGAAGACCTCGGGGTCACGGTTGGCGGCGCCCCGGACGACGATGACCTGCTCGCCCGCGCGCACCACGTTCCCCTCGCCCAGGTCGACGTCCTCGAAGGCGACCCGTATCGACAGGTGCGAGGGCGAGTCGTAACGCAGGAGTTCCTCGACGGCGCTCGCGGCCAGTTCGGGCTCGGCGCGGAACCGGGCGAGCTGCCCGGGGTGGCGCAGGAGGGCGAGCGCGCCGTTGCCGATCAGGTTGGTGGTCGTACCGTGCCCGGCGACGAACAGCAGGATGCAGGTGCCGAGCAGTTCCTCCTCGCTGATCCGCCCGTCGTCCTGCGCGGCGATCAGCCGGCTCAGGACGTCCTCGCCCGGGGCCCGGCGGCGCTGAGCCGCCAGGACGCGGAAGTAGTCGTTGAGCCCGGCGAGGGCTTCGTCTCTGCCCTGGTGGTTCGCCTTCGAGACGGTGAATGAGGGGCTCACGCCCGCCAGGTAGTCCTGCGCCCACTTCTCGATCTTCGCGTGGTCGGGTCCGGGCACCCCGAGCAGATGGCAGATCACACCGAACGGCAGCGGATGGGCGAGGGAGGAGATCAGATCACACGGCTCCCCGCTCCGCAGGGCGCGGTCGAGGAGCTGACCGGTGCGCTCCTCGACGTAGCCGGTCGCGCTGCGCATCACGCGCGGCCCGAACGTGTCGCGCAGGACGCGGCGCAGCCGTGTGTGCTCCGGCGGGTTCATGAAGATGAGCATGTGGCGCTGGTCGGCGAATCCGCCGGGCAGCGCCGCCCCGCCGGAGGCCGGGCAGGCCGGCGCCGCGGCGGCCGCCGCCGGATAGCCGAACCGCTGGTCGCGCAGGACCAGTTCGCACTCCCGGTGCCGGGTGAGCACCCAGAAGCCGGCCGGGCTGCGCAGGACGGGGGTGCTCTCCCGCAGCCGCCGGTAGGTCGCGTAGGGGTCCTGCCGGAAGTCGGGGTCGGTGGGATCGAGGCCGAGCATGCTCTCGGCACCACCCTGCGTTGTCATTGAGCCGCTCACATGGCCTCCGCTCGCGTTGCGCTTGTCCGGAATCAGACGCTTGCAGCGGGCCGCCCGCCCCTGCGGACGGTCCATGCGTGAGGATCCCAGCAAGCCGCATAAGGCCGCCTAAAGCGCGAAGGCGCGAAAGAGACCGCGTGTTGCGGCCATCCTGGTATGGCCGGTTCTGTGCGGTCTGCGGTCCACGTCACAGCGGCGAGACGCGCTGTGACGTGGCGCGTGACAAGGAGTTGCCATGTCTGGTCGGCCTGGGCGCGACGGTCCCGGCCATACGCTTGTCGGCATGACAACCATGGAGCAATCCGCCACCGCGCAAGCCGGTCCGACGTTGCGGGGCAAGGTCTTCGACGCGGTGCTCCGGCTGTGCCGCGAGCGCTCCTACGACGACATCGGCCTGGCCGACATCGCGGCCGCGGTGGGCGTCGAGGAGGAGGAGGTCCGGCGGCTCTGGCCCACGAAGAGCCTCGTGGTGATGGAATCGCTCCTGCACCATGTCGCCCCGTCCATGCGGTTTCCGCGAACGGGGGACATGCGCAGGGATCTGACGCAGCAACTCACCGTGACGGCCGAGCTGTTCGCCGATCCGGGCATCGGCCCGCACCTGGTCGCCGTGATCTCCGAGGTGCGCGCCGACGAGCGGCTGGCGGCCGCCTTCCACGAGAAGGTGTACACGCCCAACCGGACCATGGCCCGTGAACGCTTCCAACTGGCTCAGGAACAAGGCCAGTTGCGGACCGACATCGATGTGGACACCGCTGTCGACCTGGTCTTCGGGCCCATCTGGTTCCGGCTTCTGCTGGGCACGGGCCCCCTCACGGCGGAGCTGGCGGAGAGGATCGCCGACCACGCGCTGACCGGTTTGCGGGTTGCCGGCGGGGCCGTGCCCCCCGGCCGGCAGGCGGCCTGAGGGCCACTCGCCGCAACAGCACCCACGACCCGTCCGGCGCCCGCCGCTCGACGATCCCCGCCACGGCCGACCGGCTGACCGGTCAGCCGCACGAGAGGCGGCTCAGCCTCCCGGCAGCACCTGCCTCGCTCGCTCAAGGACACGGTCGACCAAGGCGGTCGCCGCCCCCGTGTACTGGGCGGGGTCGGTGAGTTCCAGCAGTTCGGACAGAGAGAAGCGGGCCGCGACGTCGGGTACGTCCCCAAGGAGTTCGGCAAGGGTGCCGGCGCCCGCCGCGGACCGCAGCGAGGCATGGGCGACGGTCGCCTTGGCGGCGGCCTTGCCGAGGACGGGCGCGAGGTGGGCCGCGAGCCGCTCGGAGACGATCAGCGCTCCGGTCGACGCGAGATTCTCCCGCATCCGCCCCGCGCGCACGCTCAGGCCCGCGGCGAGCTCCACGGCCGTGTGCGCGGCCCCGCCGGTCAGCCGCAGCGCCTCCCGGAGAGGCACCCACTCGGCGTGCCAGGCCCCCGCGGGCCGCTCGTCCTCGGCGACGAGGTTCTGCGCCACCGAGGCGGCGAGCAGCGGTACCTGGGACGCCGCCGAGCGGATCAGCGTGGACAGCACCGGGTTGACCTTCTGCGGCATCGCGGAGGAGACGCCGCGACCGGGTGCGACGGGCTCGGTCACCTCGCCGACCTCGGTGCGCGACAGGGACTGCACGTCGACGGCGAGCTTGCCGAGGACGCCCGTGGTGTGGGTGAGCACGGCGGCCACGTCGGCGAGCGGGGTGCGGACCGTGTGCCAGGGCGCGGCGGGCACGGCGAGCTCCAGCTCATCGGCGTAGGCGCGAAACAGCGTCTCGACGTATCCGGTCACGTCGGTGGCCAGGCTCGGGGCGTCGACGCGCGCGTACTCCAGATATCCGGCCAGGGTGCCCGCGGCGCCGCCGAGCTCGACGGGCAGCCCGCCGAGCAGGAGCGAGGTGACGCGCTGGTGGGCGTCGAGGACGCCCTGCAGCCAGGTGGCGGCCTTGAGCCCGAAGGTGGTGGGCACCGCGTGCTGGGTGAGAGTGCGGCCCGCCGCCGGGGTCTCGCGGTGCTCCTCGGCGATCTTCGCGAGTGAACCGGCCGTCTCCTCCAGGCAGTGCAGGACGAAGGTGAGGGCGCGCCGCACGACGAGCATGGCGGCGGTGTCCAGGATGTCCTGGCTGGTGGAGCCGCGGTGCACGTAGTGCGCGGCGTCCGGGTCGCGCCCGGCCACCGAGGCGGTGAGCGCCTGGACGACGGCGACCACGGGGTTGGCGGCGCCGCGCGCGGCCTCGGCGAGACCTCGCAGGTCGAAGGCGTCCGCCTGCCCGGCCTCGGTGATCGCCGCGGCGGCCGCGGGCGGCACCAGACCCATCCGGGCCTGCGCCCGGGCGAGCGCCGTCTCCGCGTCGAGCATGGCCTGCAGCCAGGCCCGGTCGTCGACCAGTGCCTCGACGGGGGTACCGGCCCGCACAGGCGAGAGCAGGCCCGCGTCCTGCCCGACGGGGACGGCGGGCGCCCGGCCCGCCGGTTGCTCGGTCGCCGGGCGCTCGGCCGCGGGGCGCTCGGCGTCGGCGCG
>NZ_JAPHNL010000099.1 GCF_026274175.1 Streptomyces beihaiensis | reverse complement strand
CCTGGAACAGCGGGTGTTGGCGTCGGTACGCGCCGCCCTCCCGCCGCGCGCCGCGTGGGGCGGGGCCGGACGTCTGGTGGCCAGGGCCGCCTCGATCAGCCACTCCTGCCGCCGCAGATCCCTGGGACCCATGCCGCGGATCCTCGCGGTCGCGGCGGTCAGGCCGTCCACGGCCAGAACGTCCGTCAGTTCGCGGCCCCGCGAGGTACGCACGTCGCAGGAGTCGGCGCGGGCCGCGAACACGGGGATGTCCCCGGCGACGAGGTCGGCGAGTTCCTCTCCGGCCAGGCGCCGCAGGTGGCCGTGGCCGGTCTCGGCGAACAGCGCGGCGAAGGCGCCCTCCCGGGCCGTCAGGTCACGCAGCGCCTTTGGGCATGTGGCCTCCCCCAGCAGACCGGCATAGGTCTGGCTCGGCCGCACCACCAGTCGTGTCCACGCCCTGGCGAAACCGTCGAGCAGGCCCCGCGGCCCGGTCAGCTCGTCGGTGTGCGCGAGGATCGTTCTGTAGGCCGTCCGGAATCCGGCCAGCAGGCACTCGACGTGTTCGGCAGGATCGGCCGGCGTCCCGTCGAGCACCGGGCGGTTGTCACCCGGGTGGAAGGGGGCGGGTCCACGGACCAGTCGCATGGCGTCCGTGCCCGCCTCCTCCCACCCCGCAGACGCGTCCGGGTGGAACTCACCGGCCCGCGCGCCCACCGCCGACACGTCCAGGGCACCGAAGTCGCCGGTCACCCAGTGGGGCAGCAGCAGGGTGCGGTGGACGGACGCGGCGAGGGCGTACGTGGCAGGGTCGCGGCCACCGTCGGTGCGCGGCACCCAGCAGGGATGGAAGAGCGTCTCCACGTCCACCACGACGGGGTGGTCCGCCGCGGCGATCAGGTTCTCGGCATGGATGTCGGTCGCGTCGACCGCGTACAGCAGCGCCAGCAGCGCGCCGGTGCGCCGGTAGAACCGGGCGACGTCGGCGGCGGACCGGCACGGCTGGGCCGACACGAACTCGGCCCACCCGTAACCGTCTTTGCACAGCAGGCGGACGGCCCGCGGGGCCAGCTCGGGACAGTGGCCCGCGAACCAGCCGAGCAGATCGTTCCAGCGGGCGTGCAGTCCGAGCGGCCGGGGCTTGTGGACCAGCTGCCGTCCGTCGCGGAACTCGAGCACGACGACGGTTCGACCGCCCGTGTGCGGGTCGCTGAGACCGAACCGCGCCCGGACCAGCGGGCCCGGGTCGTCGCCCAGCAGAGCCGCGACCAGCTGCTCGCGGTCGGCCTCAAAGCGCTCCAGCAGTTCGGCGGCGGCCGCGACCGTGTTCAGGCAGCGCTCGGCGATCAACCGGGCGAGCACCGGATGGCGGTGGAGCAGATCGGTCAGCGCCCCCCGGGCACAGATCCCGCGTACGAAGTCGTCGAAGCGTCGCCGCTTGTCCGTGCCGCTCAGTGTTCCGGCCCGTCGGGCCGCGCCCAGTTCCTCGACGAGTGTGCGCGCGGCCAACCGGATCAGGCACTCGGCGAGCCACCGCCGGGCTCCGGCCCACACGGCGCGGGCGTCCGCACCGTCCAAGCCCTGGTCCGGCAGCGCTGCGCGCATCCGGAGGTCGGCGACGAGCAGGAACGGCCGCAGCGGGTCGAGCAGCCGTCCCTGGGGCCCCAGGTGCCGCACCATGGGGGAGAGACCCCCATATTCCGTCCCTGACACCGGCGTCCGGGCGAGCGCTTCCTCCACGAACGCGGCCCAGGCCGGGCCCCGTTGTGGGGTATCCGGCTCGGCCGTGGCGACGGCAGGCAGCCACCACGCGCCCGTTCCCGTGGTCCGCGACGTTCGCATGCCCGGACCTTCGCACATGAGCCGGCCTCGCACATGGGTAGAGTCCCCCCACTTTCTTCGCAGGCGCGGCGCGACGGCTCGGTCGTGACCGGTCCGGAAAGCGGGGGCTGCACCCGCATGTCCCGCTCGCCGCGCCGATGCAAGCGTGGCGGCATGGGCGGTTCCGCGAGGACCGGCGAGCGGGGCCGACACGCCGGTCCAGGTGGACGGACTGACGCGTGTGCTCCGGCGGAACCGCGGCTGCGCACCGTGCGGCACACCGTGGCGAAGGGAGTTGTGGGTGTTCGAAGGCTTTGGGCTCAGCGGTCTCGCCGAGTCCGTCTACCTGGCCATGCTCCACCATCCGGACGAGGGGCTCGACGGCCTCGCCCGTCGGCTCGGCGTCGGCCACGACGAGATCCGGGTCGCGCTCGACGAACTCACCGGCATCTCACTGCTCCAGGTGTTCCCGGGGCGGCCCGCGCCGAAGGCCGTGCGTCCCGAGGTCGGACTCTCGGCCCTGATCGCCCGTCAGCACGCCGAGATGGCCCGCCGGTACCAGCAGATCGAGCAGGGCGCGGCCGCGGTGGCCGCCCTGCTGGCAGAACGCGCCGAGAAACGGCCGGACACCGCAGTCCCGGACGTGGAGCACGTGCGCGGGGTCGACGCCGTCCGTGACCGGTCGAGAGAGCTCACACGCGCCTGCCAGTGGGAGGTGAACTCCTTCGTGCCGGGTGGCCCCCAGCCCGAGGAGGACATCCATACCGGCCGGGCACTGCTCGCCGAGGCGATCGAGCGCGGGGTGCGAGCGCGCACCGTCTACCAGGACAGCGTGCGCAACGACCGGCCGACCCTGGAACACGCGCGGTGGCTCGCCGAGGCCGGCGGCGAGGTGCGCACCACCGCGTCGCTGCCGTTGCGCATGCTCGTCGTGGACCGCCGGGTGGCCGTGGTCCCGATCGATGCGGGTGTCGACGCGAAAGCCGAGACGACCGCGGCGATCGTGGTGTCCAGCTCCGGAGTCGTCACGGCACTGAACGCCCTGTTCGCCTCTGTGTGGCGGTCCGCGGCGACGCTCGGCGCACCTCGCCGACGTGACCGCGACGGGCTGTCGCGTCAGGACCGGCAGGTTCTCAGGTTGCTGGCCACGGGGCTGACCGACGAGGCCATCGCCCGCCACCTGGGCGTATCGGTGCGTACGGCCCGACGGGTCGTGGCGGACCTGCACACCAGGCTGGGCGCACGCAGCAGGTTCCAGGCAGGGGCCCAGGCCGTCTCGCGGGCCTGGCTCACGCCCGACGACCTGGAGTAGGGAGTTGCCAGGTACCGAGGCGCTCAGGGGCCCACCTCGGTGGAGCGGACGGACCAGCCACCACCCGTGACGAGACTGGCCATGGTCCGGCAGCACAGTTGCTCGGCCACCCGCGCCGCGTCCATCAGGTCGAGGGCCTGCACGTAGAGGCTGAACACCACGAAATCGGAGTGGACCTCGATGTGCGTGTGCTGGAGGTTGTCGGTGCCCGCCGCGCCGCATCTGATCTGCCGGTGCAGCAGCTCCGCGGAGTGCGCAGCGCAGCCGGGCATGTCGACCGTGACCCTGGCCAAGTACATGAGACGTTCCGCCCCCCGGGGCGGGTCACACCGTGATCGGGGGGTCGGGAGCCCATCGGGTCACGGCCCAACGGACGAGCTGGGGGCCGAGTATGACGGCAAGCAACGCGAACGCGGTGACCATCGCCCAGCGCGTTCCGAACGCGATGGCCAACGCGCCGCCGACCGGTACCCCGATCAGATCGGCGGCCTGCAACTGCACAAAGGCCATGGCCATCACCTGCGCGATCTTCTCGTTCGGTGCACAGGCCTGCAGCCCTCCGAAGACAGTGGCGATGAGCAGGGTCCCGCCGAAGCTCCCCCCGAGCTCCATGAGCACGAGACCGGCCATCGCGCCGGGCCCGGCGGACGCGAACGGCAGCAGCGCGAGCGACAGCAGACTCATGGCGGTGCCCAGGGCCAGCGTCCGGGCCGCCCCGAACCTCTTCTGCGCCCGGCCGACGAGCATGCCGCCGACCACGCCGCCGACCGCTCCGAAGGACAGGAGCGTGCCGATCAGCGACGGCCGCATGTGCACCGACCGTACGAGGAAGAGCACGAGTACCGGCTGCGTGACGCCGTTGACGAACGCCACCGTGACGGCGGCCCGAAGGCCCGACTGGCGGGCCAGCGCGACGGCCAGCCGTATGTTCGCGGCGGCGCCGAGCCTCTGCTTGCGCGGCTTCACGGCGCCCACGGCCCCACCCTGGCCGGTGCCGTCCTGATCCGTGCTCCGGCCGGCCTTCCCGTCCGCGACCCTGGTCAGCAGGGCCGCGGAGGCCAGGAACGACAGCGCGTCGACCAGGACCACGTACGGGGCCGCGAGGACGGCCAGGAGCGCCCCGCCCAGCGCCGGCCCGCTGATGTCCGCGACGCTGCGGGTCGCCGACATCTTTCCGTTCGCCTCCACCAGGTGCGCCTTGGGAACGATCCGTACCAGCAGCGGGCTGCCCAAGGCGGAGTACACGGCGAGTGCTCCCGAGGCCGCGGCGGCCAGCACGAGGAGCAGCACCATGTGCAGAGCCCCGAGCCACCACAGCAGCGGGATCAGCCCCATGATCGCCGCCTGCACCAGGTTGCACGCCGCCATCATGGGCGCCCGCGAGCGGCTCAGACCGTCCGACCACGCCGCCGCGGGGATCCTGACCAGCAGCGAGGGGAGCACCCCGACCGCCGCCAGCAGGGTCATGTCGAGGGGCGAGGCCCCCAGGGTGACCGCCGCGCACACCGGGACGGTGACGTTGCTGACCGCCGAACCGACCTGGGACAGGCCGGTCGCGGTCCACAGCGCCCGGAACGAGCGATCGGGGAAGGCCGGCGAGGCCGAGGCGTGCTCGTCCCCGTCGGCCAGAGTCGTCGATGTCACGCCGCTCGTCCCTTCACAACGTGGCGATATGGACGGCCGCGGCGGCGGCCTCCTTCGCGAACCAGGCCGGAAAGCTCTCCGGATAGCGCATGTGGGAGATCTCGGCCAGGCGGGGAATGATCCGGGACACGCCGTTCATCGTGCGCATCGAGTCCACGGCGATCTGGCTCAGGAACCGGTGGTTGTCGCGCGCGTGGGTGCGGGCGTAACTGAAGAAGACCCCGAACTTCTCCCGGCCCGGGTCGCGTAGGACCGGCGTGCTGGTGTGCATCAGACGGGCGTTCCACATCACGACGTCACCGGCCCGGGTGTCGACCCGCTCGCGCAGGTCGGACTGGCCGACCGTCCGCGCGGGAATGTCGAACTCGGGATCGGTGGTGCCGTACCCGTCGAAGGACATCAGGTGCGAGGCGCGCACCACGTCGATGCCGCCCCCGCCGACCGGATCGTTGTCCTGCAGGTACAGCCCGCACTGCACGTGCGCGAACGCGGGCTCCCACACGTACGCGGCGGTCGGGCCGACGAACGTCGCGTCCACGTGCCAGGGAACGTACACGTTCTTGCGCGCCGTGCAGTTCGGGTAGAGCACGGGACGCTCGTCGCCCAGCAACTCCTTGACCGCGTTCACCACGCGTTCGCGCAACACGATCCCCGCCAGGAAGTCGTCGGCCAGGAAGTCGCTGGTCAGCATCTCCTGCGCGCCCGAGCCGGTGAGATGCGCCGCGCACAGGGCCCGGGCCTGCTCCACCTCGTCGGCGTCGAGGAGCCCGCGCAGGATCGTGTAGCCGCGCCGGGCGAACTCCCGGGCCGAGGCCGAAGCGGTGGCGGATTCCTCGCCGTCGTGCGGCACGGCACTGTCCATCACGGAGGACGTCATCGCTGGATCCTCACCGGAGCGCCGGGGGTCGCGCAGGACGCCAGACCTTCGAGCTGTCCGTAGCCCAGGCCGCAGCAGTCGCCGGTGATGTCCTCGTCGAGCGCGTCGGCGGGGTGCTCGGCGTCGGTGACGGCGAAGCTCTCCAGGTCGATCGGATCCGGGTCGTCATCGACCCAGATCAGGGCGCCGTCGGTGATCAGGTCGAGATGGACGTCGGCGACGTACGGGACCCGGCTCAGTCTCTGGTTGTGCTGACCCAAGCCGATGTGGACGCCGCAACGCCGCTCGTTGATGTGCGAGTTGGCGGTGATGAACGTGTCGATCCCGCGGTTGGTGCCGAGCCCGAACTCCCCGACGTTGCGACCGTAGGGGCTGTTGAGGCAGAGCTGGAACATCTCGTCGAGTTCCCGGTCGGCGCAGCTGAGGCTGACCGCGCTGCCGTTCTTGATCTCGACACGGACCGGGTTGCCGGCCAGGTCGGCGTTGAGCGACGTGATGATGTTGGCGTTGAACGCCCCGTCGGCGACCAGCACACCGTCGACGGTGGTCGGGTAGGTGGCGATCTCACCGGCCGGCAGGATCGTGAACCCGCCGGGACGCCACACGCCCCGATTGCTGATCCAGTGATACTTCTCCGCATCGAGGCCGATCGTCAGATCGGTGCCCCCACGGCTGGTGACCCGCACTTTGCGGGCCGGCTTCACCCGTTCCAGCAGCGTCGCGTTGAACCGGCTCAGTTGCGTGGGAGTGACATTGAGGGACTTGGTGAAGAACGCGCTGGACGCGCTGATGATCCGCATGATCATCGTGCGGTCGCCGCCGTACTTCTTCAGTGCGGCCTCGAACACGTTGAAGTGCGACATGGTGTCGCGTTCGAGGGCGAGGACGACCAGACGGCCCGGGAGCGTCTCCGGGTCGGGGAGCGCGGCCTCGAAGCGCCCGGCGAACTCCGGGTCCTGAAGCTTGCGCATCGCGACGATCCGGGCCGGGAAGCCTCGGTGCTTCAGGGCGAGCGCCAGCCAGGCCGCCGGGTCGCGGCTGTCCGGGGTGTAGGCGATGACGAAGGTGTCGGTGTTCTCGACGAGGACGTAGTCGTCCAGCAGAACCTGAATTCCCTGCTGGACCTTCTCGTCCGGAACGACGAAGTTCATTTCGGGCTCCTCGGGATCGACGGATATGCGCCGTGCGGGCTTCCAGGCGTGACGGCACGCGGATGAGAAGAGAAGCCGGGCCGGTGCGCCCGGCCCGCGGCAGGGGCACCCCCCGCCGCGCTGAAAGAAGATCTCTTCCAGCACGTGCGAGGAATGCCCCTGCCGGTACTTCTAGTTGTTGTAGAAGGTCGAGTACGAGACCTTCCACGCCACGCTGTCGAGGGAGTCGTCGTCGATGTCGGCCGGCTCGGACGCGGCCATCGTCGCCACCATTTCCTCAAGCTCCTCGAACGCAGACATATCGAAGTCTCCTTCGGTTGGGGATGGAAACAATCAGCGGATGCGCTGACCGGACCGATGGTGCTGGCGGGCGGGTGCCGGACGGAAGTGGTCGATTCCTGCAACCGTGCGAGCGTGGCCCGAACCGGCCATCCAGCCAGGGAAGGGACTGTTCCTGCAATGTCCGTCGGCTGCCACCGCCCATGCGCCGGCTGCTGTGGAATTCCCTGTATACAAGTCCTCGCCGACGACGTGCCAAGACCTTTCCCGGTTACGTTCCCAGCTCCCAGCTCCCAGCTCCCAGCTCCCAGTGGGGAGGAGAACTCGCGGTGATTCAGCCCGAACCGGCGCCGGACGCGCTGCCCTACCCCTTCGGAAAGCCTCACCTCCTCGAACTCGACCCGCGCTATGCCGTCCTGCGCGACGACAAGGGACTGTGCCCGGTCGAGCTCAGGGACCTCGGCCGGGCGTGGCTGTGCTCCCGCTACGCCGATGTCCGCGGCGTCCTCACCGACGGCCGGTTCGCACTGACCCCCGTGGCGCCCCAGCCGGGGGCTTCACGAGCCCGCGGGGCCGGGGCGGCCGCGACACTGACGTCCGACCAGATCACCACAGTGGCCAAGGCGGGCCTCAAACCCCGGCAGATCGAGCGGCTGCGCCCGGCGACAGAGACGATCGCCGATGAACTGCTCGATCGCCTGGGCGGGGCCGGCGGGCCTTGCGGACAGACGTCACCGGCAGACCTCATGGCCGGGTTCGTCAAACCGCTGGCCGCCGGGACGATGTGCGCATTGCTCGACGTGCCCCCCGGCAACCGCACCACGCTGCGCGCGCTGCTGCTCGGGGCGGCCACCACCGCGACGCCCCCGTCCGACGCCGAGAAGCAGGACAGACGGGAACTGGCCCGGTATCTGGGGTCCCTCGTGGCCACGCGTGCCCGTTCCGACGCCGATGACCTGCTGAGCGGCATGATCCGTGCCCGCGGAGAGGGCGACGACCGCCTCACGGACCGCCAGCTGGTCGCCGCGACGCTGCGACTGCTCCTGCCGGGCCTGCAGAACATGGTCCTGACGTCGGCGAATTTCGTGTGCGCGCTGACTCACCACCCGGCGGACCTGGAGCGGCTGCGCCGTCGCCAGGACCTTGTACCGTCCGCGGTCGAGGAACTGATGCGGTTCACGCCGTTCCACAGCACCTCGACGTTCCCCCGGTACGCGACGCGGGACACCGAGATCGGCGGCACGCTGATCCGCCGGGGCGAGGTCGTGGTGGGGGCTCTGTGCGCGGCCAACCGCGACGAGCGCGCATTTCCCCTCGCGGACGTGTTCGACATCCAGCGGGCCGAGAACGCGCACCTCGGCTTCGGCATGGGCCGCCACCACTGTCCGGGCGCCGCACTGGCCCGGATGCAACTTCAGGTGGCCATCGGCGCGCTGGCCCGCCGGATCGACGACCTCCGGCTCGCGCGTCCCGGGACAGGGCCGGAGCCCGGCCGGAGCGCATCCACCGTCGGATGGTTCGACACCCTGCCGGTGACCTGGTCGTCGATCAGAACCTGACGCCGTGCCGACGGCTGGTGCGAAGCGAACCCCGAGTCGATTGAGAGGCAGTTCATGCCGGGACCAGAGTCTTCCACCGAGGTGTCGCGGGTCCGCGCGGCGACGGGATCCGCGAAGAAACCGCCGCCGGCGCCCCGGTCCGCGGCCCGGCCCGGCGAGAACACCTGGACGGACTTCGCGGACGCCCGGGCCCGCGCCTACCTCGACCACGCCCAGAGCGTCCGCGGCGAGGTCCGCTTCCAGCTCGTGACGCGCGCGCTGACCCGGATCCTGCCGCGACGCCCCTGCCGCGTCGTCGACATCGGCGGCGGCTTCGGCCGTCAGGCGGTCCTTCTGGCGCGGGCCGGGCACTCCGTGGTCGTACTGGACAACGACCAGACGCTGCTCCAGGCCGCCACCGACCAGGTCGCCGCGGAGGAACCCGAGGTCGCCCGCCGGGTGAGCCTGGTCCAAGGCGCGGGGGAGCAGGCACCCGAACTGGTGGGCACGGGATTCGACCTCGTCTGCTGCCACAGTGTCCTGCTGTACCTCGCCGATCCGGGCCCCATGCTGAACGCGCTGGCGCGCCTGGTCCGGCCGGGCGGCCTGGTGTCGGTGCTCACCGTCAACCGTGACTCCCTGGCCATCCGTGACGGGCTCCAGGCGGACTGGCGCGGGGCGTTGACGACCTTGCTGGAGTCGAGCGAGCGAGGCGGCCGGTATCTGCCCACACGGGCGGACACCCCGCTCGAACTGGGGCGGCGCCTGACCCGGCTCGGGGTCCTGCCGGTGGAGTGGTACGGCGTGCGTGTGTTCTCCGACCACCGGCTCAGTGAGCCGCCGCCGGAGGAGTTCGCGGACCTGTGCGAACTGGAATGGCAGGCCGGCCTGCGTGACCCCTACCGCCAGTTCGCCCGGCTCTTCCACCTCGTCGCCCGACGCGAGCCGGAATCCGGCCTGCGCGGGGAGCCACTGGAGCCGCCCCTGGCGCCCTGACGCCGACTGCCCGGTGCGTCTTACGTCCCGGAGCAGACAGCGAGTTCGTCGAGCGGCCCCGCGCCCGCGCCCTACCTGGCCTGTACGGGCACGGGCACGGGTACGAGTACGGACTCGGGCACGGGTACGGGTACGGGCACGCGTACGCGCACGGGCACGTCAGTGTGCGCGCCCGCCCCACCAGCCGCGGCCCTGTCGCGCCTGCTGCGCGCGCTTGGCCGCCTTCGCGGCCGCCTTGCGGGCCGCGCGCGCCTCGGCCTCAGCCCGGCGTTGTTCCTCGCGCCTCGCCTCGGCCTCTTTCTGCGCCTGAACGCTGTCGTAGAGCAGTTCCGCGACGGAGAAGCGGCAGCCGTAGGTGCGCATCGAGCCCTTGTTGACCAGCAGGAACCCCTCACCCGTGCGGTAGAGCCAGGTGGCCGAGGGATTCATCGGGTGCTGCGGGACATGGTTGCGGGCCACGTGCTCCAGGCGGGCGAGTGCCTGCTCGCGCGTGCCGGTGACGTGCTCGACCACATGGGCGGCGTACGCCTTGCGCTCGCCCGTCCCGTCGGTCTCCTCGACGATCAGGCCCCACGTGGTAGACATGCGTCCCCCTGCCTCTGTCGGTAGGCGATCAGTGATCGGCCCAGGATGTCAGGTACCGCTGTGGCGGTGGTCCCTTCCCGGGGAGGGGACCACAGCGGGGGAGGGGGAGCGCACGGCTTCTGTTCTTCTGCGCGGCTCAGCAGCGGGGCAGGCCGGGCACCGGCTCGTCGTTGGCGCCGCCCTTGAGGTAGACGTCGCTGACGTAGACGCCGGTGTTGCCCTTGTCGTCGTCGGTCTTGGCCCACCAGACGTTGGTCCACTCGCCGTAGGTTTCCCGGTAGGACAGCTTGACCTGGCAGTAGAAGTAGTTGGTGCCCGCGTACAGGGTGCCGACGGGCCGGTGCGCGGAGTCGTACGACTCGGCCGTGCGCCAGACCTGGCAGTTGTACTTGGTGCCGCCGACGGCCGCGCAGGACGGCGTGGGGCTCGGCGTGCCAGAGCTGCCCGACCCGCCTGCTCCGCCCGGTCCCGCGGAGCCCGCGCCGCTGCCCGTACTCGAACGGGTGGCGGACGGGCGGGCCGAGTGCGACGCCGCCCCGCCACCACTGCCGTCACCGCCGCCGGCCGCGCCGGGGCCGCGGGAGGCCGAGCCGGACTCGGAGGGGCCGGAGGACGGCTCCGACGGGCGGGAGGGCGCCGCACTGTCGCCGTCACCGGCCTTCGACGGCTGTTCGGCCGGTGCGGAGGTGACGGACGAGGAGTGCGAGGCGGCGGCCGGTTCCTTGTGTCCGCCGCCGTGGGCGCCCGCCAGGTATGCCGCCCCTGCGCCCACGGCCAGCACGCCGGCCACCACGGCGGCGATCACGGGGGCGCGCCGCCGGGGGCGCCGCTGTCGCTCGGTGGTGGCTTCGTGGTCAGGACACGGTGGCGGCGGGGGCGCGCCGAACGACCCGCCGGGCGCGGGTC
>NZ_JAPHNL010000098.1 GCF_026274175.1 Streptomyces beihaiensis | reverse complement strand
CGCCCGCGCCGCGCCCGCCCGCCCGTCCTCCTGCCCCGCCCGCCCGGACCGAGCGGAGCGACACCCTGCCGCGGCTGCTCGTCGCCCTGCTGTGCGCCGGATACGCGACGGGGGCCGCCTGCGACTGGGGCTCGCACCGACTCGCGCTGTTCATGGGGGACTTCGGGCTGAGCGCCGCCGCGCTCGCCGCCGCCGTCTCGAACTTCCTCTACGCGCGCAGCCGCCGCAGCCGTTTTCGATCCGCCTGGCTCCTGTTCGCCGTCTCGTCGCTCATGGCGTCGTTGGGCAACGGGGTGTGGGGCTGGTACGAGGTCGTGCTGTCCCAGGAGGTGCCCACCCCGAGCCCCGCCGACCTGTTCTTCCTGTGCTTCGCGCCGCCCGCGATCATCGGCCTGCTCGTGCTGGCCAAACGGCCGGTGACGAAGGCCGGCTGGATCTGCCTCGCGCTCGACGCCTGGCTGATCGCGGGATCCCTGATCACCCTGTCCTGGAGCCTCGCGCTCGCGCGCACCGCCGAGTACGACGGGCAGAGCGTCGGGCGCACCGCGCTCTCGCTCGCCTATCCGCTCCTCGACATCGCGCTGGTCAGCATGGTGCTCGCGCTGCACTTCAGACGGTCGCCCGGCAATCGGAAGGCGGTCAACACGGCGATCGGCGCGCTCGCCACGACCGTGCTCTCGGACGCGCTGTTCACCTCGCCGCTGCTGCACGCCAGCTACCGCTCGGGCGAGATCCTCGACGCGGGCTGGTTCGCCGGTTCGCTGCTGCTCGCCTACGCGCCGTGGGTGGGCCCGCGCGGCGGCGCGGCCGACGCCGACGCCGGGTACGACCCGTCGGGGCGCTACCAGGTCAGCCAGACCCGGCCGATCTCCGGCTCGCTCGCCGCGCTCACCCCGTACCTCGCCGCGGCCGTGTGCACCCTGGGAATTCTCTGCAACGTGCTGAACGGCCACCGCGTCGACCGGGTCGTGCTCTTCACGGCCTGCACGGTCGTCCTGGCCCTCGTCGTGCGCCAGGGCATCATGCTCCTCGACAACATCACCCTCACCCGGGAGCTCGCCCAGAAGGAGAACCACTTCCGGTCCCTCGTCCAGGGGTCGAGCGACGTCATCATGATCGCCGCGCCCAACGGCGTCCTCCGCTACGTCAGCCCGGCCGCCGCCGGGGTCTACGGGCGGGACGCCGACGACCTGGTCGGCTGCGAACTCGCCTCGATCATCCACCCCGACGACCTCGGCCGCGTCATGCACGAGGTGCGCAGATTCCTCGCCGCCAGCCAGGTCGAGGAGCCCACCACCCGGATCGAATGCCGCTTCCGCTCCGGGGCCGGGGGCTGGCTGAACGTGGAGTCCACGATCAACCGCCACCACGGCGGCCTGATCCTCAACAGCAGAGACGTGACCGAACGAGTGCGGCTCCAGGCCCAGTTGCAGCACAACGCCGAGCACGACCCGCTCACCGACCTGCCCAACCGGGCCCTGTTCACCAAGCGGGTCGCCCAGGCCCTCACCGGGCGGCGGGCCAGCGACCGGGGCACCGCCGTGCTCTTCATCGACCTCGACGGCTTCAAACAGGTCAACGACACGATCGGCCACCAGGCGGGCGACGAACTGCTCGTCCAGGCCGCCAGGCGCCTCGCCGACTCCGTGCGCTCCTCGGACACCGCCGCCCGCCTCGGCGGCGACGAGTTCGCGGCGATCATCGTCGGCGACGGCGGCCGGGACCCCGGCGCCCGCGAACAGCAGGTCTACGAGCTGGCCGACCGGCTGCGCCTGACCCTGTCCCAGCCATACACCATCGACGGCCGCGACGGCGTCCGGGTCGCCGCCTCCATCGGCGTCGCCTTCGCCGAACCGGACATCACGGCGGGCGAGCTGCTGCGCAACGCCGACCTGGCCATGTACCGGGCCAAGGCCGCCGGCAAGGGCCGCGTCGAGCTGTACGCGCCGCAGATGCAGGCCGATGTCGTACGCAAGGCGGAGCTGGCCACCCGGCTGCGCAGCGCCCTGCACGAGGGCGAGTTCGCGCTGCTGCACCAGCCCGTCGTCCGTCTCGACGACGGCCGGATCACGGCGGTCGCCGCCCAGGCCCGCTGGCGCTCGGCCCAGGGCATCCTGTTCACCCCCGCCGAGTTCCTGCGGATGGCCGACGACAGCGAGCGCGCCGCCGACCTCGCCCGCTGGACGCTGGGGGAGGCCGTCGAGCAGGCGGCCGAGCGCGGCCGCAGCGGGCACGCCGCACCCGTGTCCGTCCGGGTCAGCGCCCGCAGGCTCCTCGACCGGTCGATGCCGCTCGGCTCCGTCGAGGCGCTCCTGACGCGGCACGGGCTGCCGTCGGGCGCCCTCGTCATCGAACTGGCCGACAACGACCCCAGAGCACCCCTGGACGAGCTGGAGCGGCGCCTCACCGCCCTGCGCAGACTCGGCGTCCGGATCGCCCTCGACGGCTTCGGCAGCGGCTACGCGGCCATCGCCGCGCTGCGCCGCCTCCCCGTCGACATCCTCAAGCTGGACCGCACTCTGGTCGAGGGTGTCGTCGAGTCCGCCCGCCTGCACAAGATCACCAGTGGTCTGCTTCGCATAGCGGGAGACCTCGGCCTGACCTCCGTGGCGGACGGCGTGGACCTGCCCGAGCAGGTGGTCGCGCTGCGCGCCATGGGGTGTACGCACGGGCAGGGCGCGGCGTTCTCCGGGGCACTCGACGAGTACCGGCTGCGCCGCGCGCTGGCCCGTGGGCAGTACCCGGTGCCCGCCGGGCCGATCGAGCGGGTCTGCGTGGGCGTGCCCGGCGCGCCGCCCCGGCGCTCACATAATGAGACTCCTGTCCCACCCACTTGACAGTTGTTGCGCCCCGGGGGGAGGGTCTGTGCCATGCGCACCCGAATTCTCGTACTTGGAAAGCGCGTCGGCTGAAGCCGGGACCCACCGATGACCGCATCGGCATCCCCGGCGACCGCACCCGGCGCGCTCCCCTCGCTTGCCTCATGGCACGAGGGGTTTTTTGTTGCACCGGCGCTGGACGCACACCGTAAGAACCCTGCACAAACCTCGCAAAAACCCTCAGCATCGAGAAGAGAATGCCGATGACCGAGCAGGCCACCGGGGCCGGCCGCCCGCAGCCGCGGCCCCGTTCCGGAGGACAGCAGTCCGCCCCCGTCGAGCACGTCACGGGTGCGAAGTCCCTCATTCGCTCGCTCGAGGAGGTCGGGGCCGACACCGTGTTCGGCATCCCCGGCGGTGCGATCCTTCCCGCGTACGACCCGATGATGGACTCGAAGCGGGTCCGGCACGTCCTCGTCCGCCACGAGCAGGGCGCGGGCCACGCGGCCACCGGCTACGCGCAGGCCACCGGCAAGGTCGGCGTCTGCATGGCCACCAGCGGCCCCGGCGCCACCAACCTGGTCACGCCGATCGCCGACGCGCACCTGGACTCGGTGCCGCTCGTCGCGATCACCGGCCAGGTCGCCTCCAAGTCGATCGGCACGGACGCCTTCCAGGAGGCGGACATCGTCGGCATCACCATGCCGATCACCAAGCACAACTTCCTGGTCAAGGACCCCAAGGACATCCCGAGGACCATCGCCGAGGCGTTCCACATCGCCTCCACGGGCCGTCCGGGCCCGGTCCTCGTCGACATCGCCAAGGACGCGCTTCAGGCGCAGACCACGTTCTCGTGGCCGCCGCAGATGGACCTGCCCGGCTACCGGCCGGTGACCAAGCCCCACGCCAAGCAGATCCGCGAGGCCGCGAAGCTCATCACCGGTGCCAGGCGCCCCGTCCTCTACGTCGGCGGCGGGGTCATGAAGGCCGGTGCCACCGCCGAGCTGAAGGTGCTGGCCGAGCTGACCGGCGCCCCGGTCGTCACCACGCTGATGGCGCTCGGCTCGTTCCCCGACACCCACCCGCAGCACCTGGGCATGCCCGGCATGCACGGCAGCGTCGCCGCGGTCACCGCCCTGCAGAAGTCCGACCTGATCGTCGCGCTCGGCGCCCGGTTCGACGACCGTGTCACCGGCAAGCTGGACAGCTTCGCCCCGTACGCGAAGATCGTCCACGCCGACATCGACCCCGCGGAGATCGGCAAGAACCGCGAGGCCGACGTGCCGATCGTCGGCGACGCCCGCGAGGTCATCGCCGACCTGGTCCAGGCGATGCAGAAGGAGCACAGCGAGGGGCACAAGGGCGACTACACCGCCTGGTGGAACGACCTGAACCGCTGGCGCGAGACCTACCCGCTCGGCTACGACCTGCCCGAGGACGGCTCCCTGTCCCCGCAGCAGGTGATCCAGCGGATCGGCCAACTCGCCCCGGAGGGCACGATCTTCGCCGCGGGCGTCGGCCAACACCAGATGTGGGCCGCGCACTTCATCGACTACGACAAGCCCGCCACCTGGCTGAACTCCGGCGGCGCCGGAACCATGGGCTACGCGGTCCCCGCCGCCATGGGCGCCAAGGCCGGAGCCCCGGACAAGCCGGTCTGGGCCATCGACGGCGACGGCTGCTTCCAGATGACCAACCAGGAGCTCACCACCTGCGCCCTGAACAACATCCCGATCAAGGTCGCCGTCATCAACAACGGCGCCCTCGGGATGGTCCGCCAGTGGCAGACCCTGTTCTACAACCAGCGCTACTCCAACACCGTGCTGCACGCGGGACCGGAGGGCGAGACCCCGCCGAACAAGGGCACGCGCGTCCCGGACTTCGTGAAGCTGTCCGAGGCCATGGGCTGCCACGCGATCCGCTGCGAGCGCCCCGAGGACCTCGACACGTGCATCGAGGAGGCCAACGCGATCAACGACCGCCCCGTCGTGATCGACTTCATCGTCCACGAGGACGCCATGGTCTGGCCGATGGTCGCCGCCGGCACCTCCAACGACGAGATCCTGGCCGCCCGGGACCTTCGCCCCGACTTCGGCGACAGCGAAGACGACTGAGAGCCGACCGGACAACAAGCAGAGGAACGACACCCATGTCCAAGCACACGCTCTCCGTCCTGGTCGAGAACAAGCCCGGCGTCCTGGCCCGGATCACCGCGCTGTTCTCGCGCCGCGGCTTCAACATCGACTCGCTCGCCGTCGGAGTCACCGAGCACCCCGACATCTCCCGCATCACGATCGTGGTGAGCGTCGAGGACCTGCCGCTCGAACAGGTCACCAAGCAGCTCAACAAGCTCGTCAACGTCCTGAAGATCGTCGAGCTGGAGCCGGGCGCCGCCGTCCAGCGCGAACTCGTCCTCGCCAAGGTCCGCGCCGACAACGAGACGCGCTCGCAGATCGTCGAGATCGTCCAGCTGTTCCGTGCCAAGACCGTGGACGTCTCCCCGGAGGCCGTCACCGTCGAGGCCACCGGCTCCAGCGAGAAGCTGGAGGCCATGCTCCGCATGCTGGAGCCGTTCGGCATCAAGGAACTCGTCCAGTCCGGCACCATCGCCATCGGCCGCGGCTCGCGCTCCATCACCGACCGGAGCCTGCGCGCCCTCGACCGCAGCGCGTGACGCGGGTGCGCGGGTGCCTGCCGGGCGCCCGCGCACCGCACCCGCGCGCCCCCTGCTCGCATAGCGAGACCCGAGACCTTTCCGCCCTCGCCCGCCGTACGGTGGGACGCAACATCAGCACACCAAGGAGATCCCCAGTGGCCGAGCTGTTCTACGACGACGACGCCGACCTGTCCATCATCCAGAACCGCAAGGTCGCGGTGATCGGCTACGGCTCCCAGGGCCACGCCCACGCGCTGTCCCTGCGCGACTCGGGTGTCGACGTCCGCGTCGGTCTGCACGAGGGCTCCAAGTCCAAGGCGAAGGCCGAGGAGCAGGGCCTGCGTGTGGTCACCCCGGCCGAGGCCGCCGCCGAGGCCGACGTCATCATGATCCTGGTCCCGGACCCGATCCAGGCCAAGGTCTACGAGGAGTCCGTCAAGGACAACCTGAAGGCGGGCGACGCCCTGTTCTTCGGCCACGGCCTGAACATCCGCTACGGCTTCATCAAGCCCCCGGCCGACGTCGACGTCTGCATGGTCGCCCCGAAGGGCCCGGGCCACCTGGTCCGCCGCCAGTACGAGGAGGGCCGCGGCGTCCCGTGCATCGCGGCGGTCGAGCAGGACGCCACCGGCAAGGGCTTCGAGCTGGCCCTCTCCTACGCGAAGGGCATCGGCGGCACCCGCGCCGGCGTCATCAAGACGACCTTCACCGAGGAGACCGAGACCGACCTGTTCGGCGAGCAGGCCGTGCTCTGCGGCGGCACCTCCGCCCTGGTCAAGGCCGGTTTCGAGACCCTGGTCGAGGCGGGCTACCAGCCGGAGATCGCCTACTTCGAGTGCCTGCACGAGCTGAAGCTCATCGTGGACCTCATGTACGAGGGCGGCCTGGAGAAGATGCGCTGGTCGGTCTCCGAGACCGCCGAGTGGGGCGACTACGTCACCGGCCCGCGGATCATCACGGACGCCACCAAGGCCGAGATGAAGAAGGTCCTCGCCGAGATCCAGGACGGCACGTTCGCCCGTAACTGGATGGACGAGTACCACTCGGGCCTGAAGAAGTACAACGAGTACAAGACGCAGGACGAGAACCACCTCCTGGAGACCACCGGCAAGCAGCTGCGCAAGCTGATGAGCTGGGTGGACAACGACGAGGCGTGAGCCTTCGGACACGGGGTCGCGGCAGTCGCCGCGACCCCGTTGTCCATCCCGTCCAGCCACGGACGGGTGATCCTTCCGGGGAGGCGTATGTCCGTCGCTCCCTCGCCACTACACTTCTGAACTACCTTCGCGTCGGGCCCACAGCGTCGTGCGTCTTCCACGCGGCTGGGGCCTGACCTGTCGGACGGGCCCTGACACCCCCTCCACCGCCTGCGGCCGTCGGGACGGCCGTCCGCAATGGGACTTGTGAGGACCACGTGAGCACTCCTGCCAACGGCAAACCCGTCGTACTCATCGCCGAAGAACTGTCGCCCGCGACCGTCGACGCCCTGGGCCCCGACTTCGAGATCCGCCGCTGCAACGGCGCGGACCGGGCCGAGCTCATCCCCGCCATCGCCGACGTCGACGCGATCCTGATCCGCTCGGCCACCAAGGTGGACGCCGAGGCGATCGCCGCCGCGAACAAGCTGAAGGTCGTCGCACGAGCCGGCGTCGGCCTGGACAACGTGGACGTCTCCGCCGCCACCAAGGCCGGCGTGATGGTCGTCAACGCCCCGACCTCCAACATCGTCACCGCCGCCGAGCTCGCCTGCGGCCTCCTGCTCGGCACCGCCCGCAACATCCCGCAGGCCAACGCCGCGCTGAAGAACGGCGAGTGGAAGCGCAGCAAGTACACCGGCGTGGAGCTGGCCGAGAAGACGCTCGGCGTCGTCGGCCTCGGCCGGATCGGCGCGCTCGTCGCCCAGCGGATGTCCGCCTTCGGCATGAAGGTCGTCGCCTACGACCCGTACGTGCAGCCCGCGCGCGCCGCGCAGATGGGCGTGAAGGTCCTCTCGCTGGACGAGCTGCTCGAGGTCTCCGACTTCATCACCGTCCACCTTCCCAAGACCCCCGAGACGGTCGGCCTGATCGGCGACGACGCACTGCACAAGGTCAAGCCGACCGTGCGCATCGTCAACGCCGCGCGCGGCGGCATCGTCGACGAGGAGGCGCTCTACTCGGCGCTCAAGGAGGGCCGCGTCGCGGGTGCGGGCCTGGACGTGTACGCGAAGGAGCCGTGCACGGACTCGCCGCTCTTCCAGTTCGACCAGGTCGTCTGCACCCCGCACCTCGGCGCCTCCACGGACGAGGCCCAGGAGAAGGCGGGCATCGCCGTCGCCCGCTCCGTGCGCCTCGCCCTCGCCGGTGAGCTCGTGCCCGACGCGGTCAACGTCCAGGGCGGTGTGATCGCCGAGGACGTCAAGCCGGGCCTGCCGCTCGCCGAGCGCCTCGGCCGCATCTTCACCGCGCTCGCCGGTGAGGTCGCGGTCCGCCTCGACGTCGAGGTCTACGGCGAGATCACCCAGCACGACGTGAAGGTGCTCGAACTCTCCGCGCTCAAGGGCGTGTTCGAGGACGTCGTCGACGAGACGGTCTCCTATGTGAACGCCCCGCTGTTCGCGCAGGAGCGCGGCGTCGAGGTCCGCCTGACGACGTCGAGCGAGTCGCCCGACCACCGCAACCTGGTCACCGTGCGCGGCACCCTCGGCGACGGCCAGGAGGTCTCGGTCTCCGGCACGCTGGCGGGCCCCAAGCACCTGCAGAAGATCGTCGCGGTCGGCGACTACGACGTGGACCTCGGTCTCGCGGACCACATGGTGGTGCTGCGCTACGAGGACCGTCCCGGTGTCGTCGGCACGGTGGGCCGCGTCCTGGGCGAGGCCGGGATCAACATCGGCGGCATGCAGGTCGCTCGGGCCGACGTGGGCGGCGAGGCCCTCGCGGTCCTGACGGTGGACGACACGGTGCCGCAGGCGGTGCTCAACGAGCTCGCGTCCGAGATCGGCGCGACCTCGGCCCGTTCGGTGAACCTGGTGTAGGTGCCGCCAGGGGCGCGGGGAACCGCGCGAGCAACCGACGAAGAGACGCAGACGCGTCCGCTCATGTTCCGAGCGGACGCGTCTGCGTCTTTTCTCCTGCTGAGCGCGCAGCGTCCCTAAAGGCGCCGCCCCGCAAGCACCGCCGCCCCGACCAGCACCACCGCCCCGGTCACGGACGCCACGTGCATCCCGGAGGTGAACGCCTCCCGCGCGGAGGCGATCACCGCGTGGTCACCCGTGGCGATCGCCCCGCCCAGCGTCTGCCTGGCCTGAGCCGGAGCGGCGGCGACCCCGTGGCGGTAGACCGCCGTACCGATCGACCCGAGCACCGCCATCCCGAGCGCCCCGCCGAACTCCGTACCGGTCTCCAGGAGCGAGGACGCCGTCCCCGCCTGCTCGACCGGGGCGGTGCCCATGGCGAGGTCGGTCAGCTGGGACAGCACCATGACGACGCCGGAGGCGAGCACCCCGGCCGCGGCCAGCACCAGCCACAGGGAATCCGTACCGGCCGGGACGAGCATCGCGTAACCCGCCGCGCTGACCGCGAACCCGGCCGCGACCACCCGGCCCCGGGCCACGCCCCGCTGCACGAGCCGCGTGGCGAGCGGCCCCGCGACCCCGATGAACACCGACGGCAGCAGGCTCCACAGCGCTGCGCTGAGCGGGCTCTTGCCGAGCACCGACTGCAGGTACTGCGTGGTGAAGAGGGCCGAGCCCATCATTGCGAAGGCGGACACCAAGGTCAGCACGAGCGCCGGGGTGAAGCCCCGGCCGCGCAGCAGCCCCGGCGGGATCAGCGGCGACGCCGTGCGGCGCTGCCGCCGCGCGAACAGCACGGCGAAGCCGAGGCCGACCGCGACCGAGGCGACGTACAGCGGGTGGAAGCCCTCTGAGGGAATCTCCTTGAGGCCGTAGATCAGCGGGAGCACCGCGGCCATGGACAGCGGCACGCTCGGCCAGTCGAAGCGACCGGGCGAGGGGTTCTTCGACTCGGGCAGCAGCACCGGGCCCAGGACCAGCAGCAGCGCCATCGCGGGCAGGTTGACCAGGAAGACCGAGCCCCACCAGAAATGCTCGACGAGGATGCCGCTCATCACCGAACCGAGCGCGATACCGCCGGTCATGACGCCGGACCACAGTCCGATCGCCTTCGCCCGCTGACCGGGGTCGGTGAACATCGTGCGCAGCAGGCCCATGGTCGAGGGCATCAGTGTCGCTCCGCCGATGCCGAGGACCGCGCGGGCGGCGATCAGGGTCGCGGCGCTGTCGGAGTACGCGGCGAGGAGCGAGGCGGCGCCGAAGGCCGCCGCGCCCGTCAGGAGCAGCCGCCTGCGGCCGATCCGGTCGCCGAGCGAGCCCATCGTCATCAGCAGGCCCGCGAGCACGAACCCGTAGATGTCGAAGATCCACAGCTGTTGGGTGCCGGTCGGCCGCAGGTCGGCGCTGATCGCGGGGACCGTGAAGTAGAGGACGGAGACGTCCATGGAGACGAGGAGCAACGGCAGCATCAGGACGGCCAGCGCGGTCCATTCCTTGCGCCCCGCACGCGTGGTGGTGCTCTCGGCGCCGGTCGGCGACGCCTGCTGGATGGTGCTCGTCGTGTGTGTCATGCCAGGAACCATACGACCGTCTTAAACGCTTGTCTAGTACGAGCGTATAGAACGGTTGTGTAAGACGTTCGTATGGGGCCGGGGTAGGGTGAGGACATGGGACACCGTGAGGATCTGCTCGAAGGCGCCAAGCGGTGCCTGCTGGAGAAGGGGTTCGTGCGCACGACCGCGCGCGACATCGTCAAGGAGTCCGGCGCCAACCTGGCGTCGATCGGCTATCACTACGGCTCGAAGGACGCGCTGCTCGCGCAGGCGTACGTGGCTCTTGTCGAGGACCACTCGGACGACTTCGACCGGGGCGGTCTGGCGGCCGAGGCCGGTTCGCTGGAGCGCTTCCGCGAGGTGTGGGCCAACGTGATCGGTACCATGGGCAAGCCCGGCTCCATGTGGCACCTGGGGATGGAACTCGTCGTCATGGGCGACAAGTTGCCCGCTGTGCGCGAGTTCGTCGCGCAAGCGCAGCGCGAGGGCGGACGCGGGCTCATCCCGATGTTCCTCGGGGGCGAGGAGCCCCCCGCCGACGATCCGGCCGTCGACACGCTCGGCAAGCTCTACATGTGCCTGATGTCCGGAGTGATCGCGCAGTACATGCTGGACCCCGAGACAGCGCCCAGCGCCGACGAACTCACCGAAGGTGTACGGCAGTTGATTGAGGCGGCCGAGGGCGCGGGCGCCTCACAGCCGTGACGCCTTGAGCCCCATGTGCAGCAGCAGCCGGTCCTCGCCCTCGTCCAGGTCGAGGCCGGTGAGCTGCTCGACGCGCGAGAGGCGGTAGTAGAGGGTCTGGCGGTGGATGCCGAGCGCCGCGGCCGCCCGGCCTGCCTGGCCCGCGCAGTCCAGGAACACCTCGGCCGTGCGCGCCAGCTGCCGGTGCGCGGGCGCGAGCAGCGGCTCCACCGCCGGATCGTGCGCGGCCTCCGGCGGCAGCGCCGTCAGCAGCCGGTAC
>NZ_JAPHNL010000097.1 GCF_026274175.1 Streptomyces beihaiensis | reverse complement strand
GTGCTCGGCGGGCACCCCGGGGGCGCATGGCGGACGACGGAGCTCGCGGCCGCGGCGGCGGCGATGGGCGGCCAGTCCGCGGCGATGCTCGCGGCGGGGACGTCCGCGGCGCCCACCACGTACTTCACCGGAACCCTCACCGCACTCGTCAGCGACACGGTGACGGGCGCCGGCCGCCGCGCCGACCGGTTCCTGGTCGCCGCGCGCCTGTGCGCGGTGGCGGCGGGGGCCTGTTGCGCGGTGGCCGTGCACGTGGCGGCGCCCCCCTGGGGTTTCGCACTGCCTGCCGTTCTCACGGCCGCCGCAGTGGTGTGCCAGAAACCTGCACAGCGATTGCGCATCGCAGTCACGTCGGTTCACGGAAATCCGATGCATGGCCCGGACAACAGTGGCCATTGATGCGCGAGTGTCCGCTTTGGTGAACGTACGCACGGCGGCCTCGGTCAACCCCAGCGGTGAAGGTTGTGAAGGCCCTGCCATCACTTCGTGAACGCCCCTGCACCGTGCGGCAATTGAGCGGGCACATTCCCTCGCATCGGCGAACGTCCGATTGGCTGTGCGATGCGTGGGCGTGCTTTGATCCTGCGCACCGCTGGACGCCGCGGAAGTCGGCTCCGCTGAATTCCTCGGCACGCCCCGCGTTTTTCGAAATACCCAGATACCCATAAGAAGGGCGGCTCATCATGAGCAACTCCCCCAAGGTCGAGACCCTCGAGATCTCGGACGCTGAGCTGGACAACATCTCCGGCGGTCTGGTCAGCGCCGGCGTCACCACCCCGGCCGGTGCCGTGGGCGCCGACGTCGACGTGCAGCTGCCCAACGTCCCCGGTGTTCCCAGCGTGGCCGGCCTGGCCAACACGGTGACCGGCCTGGCCGGCGGCCTGCCCACCGGTGCCGTCACCGGCCTGGTCTCCGGCCTCTGAGCCGGATCCCACGGATCGCCGTGCCGCCTTCCTGACCGGCGGCGCACCCCATGCCTCGGGACCAGCCAGGTCCCGGGGCTTTCGGGCGTCCTGGCCCCGGGGCCGGGACGCAATGTGAGGAAAACACCCGTGCAGTTCCGCCAACAGGCCCTGTCCAAACTGCAGTCACCCGAGGAGCTCGACCTGCCGGTGCGGCTCGCGCGCCCGCAGGGGCTGCTCGTGCTCGCCGTCACCGTCGTGGTGATGGTGGCCGCCTGTGTCTGGGCGGTGACGGGCACGGTCTCCTCGACGCTCGCAGCGGACGGCGTCCTGACGTACGGGCAGGGCAGCTACGTGCTGCAGACGCCCGTGACCGGACAGGTGACCGGCCTGTACGTGAAGGAGGGGCAGCGCGTAGCCGCGAACGCCCCGCTCCTCAAGGTCCGTACGCAGCGGGGCGACCGCACCGTCCGCGCCCTGGAGGCCGGCCGCGTCACGGCGCTCGTCGCACGCATCGGGTCGGTCGTCACCACCGGCGGCGACGTCGCCACGCTGGAGCGGACCGGCTCGGCGCGCGACCCGCTCCTCGCGATGCTGTACGTGCCCGCCGCGCGCGCCGCCACCGTGCCCGCGGGGGCGTCGGTGGACCTCACCGTGCCGACCGCCCAGCGCTACGGCGTGCTGCGCGGCCGGGTCAAGGCGGTGGGACGGTCCCCGCAGACCAGACGGCAGGTCGCCGACTTCCTCGGCAGCACCGATCTGGCCGCCGCGCTCACCCAGGGCGGCGACCGCGTCCCCGTCCTCGTACGGCTGACCAAGTCGTCGTCGACGAAGTCCGGTTACGCCTGGTCGACCGCGGGCGGTCCGCCGTACGCCCTGTCCTCCATGACCCCGGTCGGCGGGTCCGTGCACCTCGCCGACCAGCGCCCGATCGATTGGCTGCTGCCGTGACGACGCCGACGAGGACACAGCTCCCGCCCGCAAGCCGTCGGGGCGACCGACGCCGCGCCCGCCCCGCTCCCCCGCCGCCGCCGAGGCGCGGACGCCGTGTGCGCACACCGACGGTGCTCCAGATGGAGGCCGTCGAGTGCGGCGCCGCGGCGCTCGCGATGGTCCTCGCCCACCACGGCAGGCACGTCCCGCTGGAAGAGCTGCGCATCGCGTGCGGCGTCTCGCGAGACGGCTCGCGCGCCAGCAACCTCCTCAAGGCTGCGCGCAGTTACGGGCTGACCGCCAAGGGCATGCAGATGGAACCGGCCGCCCTCGCCGACGTGCAGGGCCCCGCCATCCTGTTCTGGGAGTTCAACCACTACGTCGTCTACGACGGCACGGGCCGCCGCTTCGGGCGGCGCGGCGTACACATCAACGACCCCGACAAGGGGCGCAGGTTCGTGCCCGTCGAGGAGTTCGACACCAGCTTCACCGGGGTCGTCCTCGTCCTCGAACCCGGCGACGACTTCCGCACCGGCGGGCGGCGGCCCGGCGTCCTCAAGGCGCTGCCGGGACGGCTGCGCGGCACCACCGGCACGATGCTGGCGGCGCTGCTCGCGAGCTTGCTGCTCGTCGGCACGGGCGCGGCGATCCCGGCGCTCAGCCGCACGTACATCGACCTGTTCCTGATCGGAGACCAGACCTCGCTGCTCGGGGCGCTGTTCGCGTCGATGGGCGCGATGGTGGCGTTGACGGCGGCTTTGACCTGGCTGCAGCAGGCGAACCTGCTGCGCGGCCGCATCATCTCCTCGACCCTGAGCAGCGCCCGGTTCTTCGGGCATCTGCTGCGCCTGCCGGTCACGTTCTTCGCCCAGCGCAGCCCCGCCGACCTGGTGCAGCGTCTCCAGTCGAACGACCAGGTCGCCGAGACGCTGGCCCGTGACCTGACGGCGGCCGGGGTCGACGGCATCGTGGTGCTGCTGTACGCGGCCCTGCTGTGGACGTACGACCCCCAGCTCACGCTCGTCGGTGTCGGTCTCGCGCTGCTGAACGTGGTGGCGATGCGGATCGTCGTACGGCTGCGGGCCACCCGCACCCAGAAGCTGCGGGCCGACACGGCGCGGCTGACCAACACCTCGTACACCGGCCTTCAGCTGATCGAGACGATGAAGGCCACCGGTGGCGAGGCCGGGTACTTCCGCAAGTGGGCCGGGCAACACGCCACCACCCTGGAGGAGCAGCAGCGGCTCGGCGTGCCGAGCGCGTGGCTGGGGATCGTCGCGCCGACGCTGGCCACGCTCAACAGCGCGCTCATCCTGTGGATCGGCGGCCTGCGCGCCGTCGAGGGCCATCTGTCGGTGGGCCTGCTGGTCGCCTTCCAGGCGCTGGTCACCCGCTTCACGGCGCCGGTCACCCGGCTCAACGGCGTGGCCGGCCGGGTGCAGGACTTCGCCGCCGACGTGGCGCGCCTGAAGGACGTCGAGAACTTCCCCGTCGACACTCTCTACGCGCGCCCGGAGACCGTGCGCGACACGCGGCGCCTGAAGGGGCAGGTCGAGCTGGAGGAGATCACCTTCGGCTACAGCCCGCTCGACAAACCGCTGCTGTCCGGGTTCTCGCTGGCCGTGGGCCCGGGGCAGCAGGTGGCGCTCGTCGGTGGCTCGGGCAGCGGCAAGTCGACGGTGTCCCGGCTCATATCGGGCCTGTACGCGCCGTGGGAGGGCGTGATCCGCGTCGACGGGCGGCGCCTGGACGACATTCCGCGCGGGGCGCTGGCATCGTCGGTCTCCTTCGTCGACCAGGACGTGTTCCTCTTCGAGGGCACGGTCCGCGACAACGTGGCGCTGTGGGACCCGTCGATCCCCGACGAGGCGGTCCTGGACGCGCTGCGCGACGCCTGCCTGGACGACGTGGTGGCACGGCGGCCCGGCGGTATCCACGCGCGCGTGGAGCAGGACGGGCGGAACTTCTCCGGCGGGCAGCGCCAGCGCCTGGAGATCGCCCGCGCCCTGGTGCGTCGCCCCAGCATCCTCGTCCTGGACGAGGTGACCAGCGCTCTGGACGCCGAGACGGAACAGGCCGTCATGGACAACATCCGGCGGCGCGGCTGCGCCTGCGTGGTCATCGCGCACCGGCTGAGCACGGTCCGCGACAGCGACGAGATCGTGGTCCTGGACCACGGCCAGGTCGTCGAACGCGGACGGCACGAGTACCTCGTGCGGGCGGGCGGGCCTTACGCCGACCTGGTCAGGGAGCACTGACATGACGTTCGCACATGACGGAACCGACATGACGTACACGCCGGACGGTTACGCGGCGGCGCCCGACACCACCGCCGCTGCCGCCTACCCGGCGTTCACGCAGTCCTCCCACTCCGACCAGGTGGTGGCCGCGTTCGGGGGCCTGGGCGCGGCCGTGGACTGCGCGGGGCTGCGCAGCCTGCCGCTGGAGGGGCCGCAGGTGCTGTGGCTCGTCGTGGACGGCGCGCTCGACCTGTTCGCCGTGGACGCGTACGCGCAGGGTCACTGGCACTTCCTCGGCCGTCTGGAGCCGGGCACCTTGCTGCTCGGTCCGGTCGAGGGCACCCAGCACACCCTGGTGGGCCGCCCGCTCACCGGGTGCGCGGTGCGCCGCATACCGCTGCGCGAACTGCCGTACGCGCCCGGGGCGCAAGGCGGCGCGCACGACATGGCGTGGAGCCTGCTGGAGGAGGCGTTCGCGCTGGGCGTCGGACGCGGGCAGCGCGTCCTGTTCGAGGCTCCGCTCGACAACCGGGGCGCCGACCCGGCCGAGGGTGAACTCGTCGGCGACGAAGACGTGTTGTGGCCGCAGCTGACACCGGGCAGCGTGCAGTACGGCGCCGCGTACGCGCACGACGCCGCGGCCGACCTGCTCGTGGACACCGGGCTGTGGCAGCGCATGGTCAACCAGCAGTGGCGGCTGCTCTCCACGCTCGACCGGTGGATCGAGCGCCTGGAGAGCGCGCACGAGGACCGTGCGGCGGCCGGTATCCGCGCGGGCGAGGCGGTGCGCGAGCAGGCCGACCGGACGCTGCTCGCCTCGATCGGCACGCGGCGCGAGCGCGGCCGGGGAGGCGAGGCCGGCACCGACGCCACGTACGCGGCGTGCAAGGTGGTCGCGGACGCGGCGCGCATCAGGCTCGTCGAGCCTGGGCGCACGGGCGCCGTCAGCGACCGGATCGACCCGGTCGAGCAGATCGCGGTGGCCTCCGGCATCCGCACCCGCCCGGTCCGGCTCGCCGGTGCGTGGTGGCGGCAGGACGCGGGCCCGCTGGTGGGCTTCCGCGCGGCGTCGGGGGCGCCGGTGGCGCTGCTGTGGCGGCGTGGCGGGTACGAGGCGGTGCACACGTCGGGCGGGCGTCGTGTCCGGGTCGACGAGGACACGGCGGAGGACTTCGAGGAGCGGGCGGTGATGCTCTACCGTCCGCTGCCCGAAGGCGAGTTGAGTCCGGCGAAGCTGATGCGGTTCAGCATGCGCGCCGCCGCCGGTGATGTGCGCAGGCTCCTCCTGTCGAGCCTGGTGACCGTGGGCCTGGGCGCGCTCGTGCCGCTGGCGACGGGGCAGGTGCTCGGCTCGTTCGTGCCCGACGCCGAGACGAGCCTGATCACTCAGGTGTCCCTCGCCGTGATCGTCACCAGCATCGTGTCGGCGGTGTTCACGCTGATGCAGAACCTGACGGTACTGCGGGTCGAGGGCCGCGTGGAGAGCGCGCTCCAACCGGCCGTGTGGGACCGCTTGTTGCGGCTTCCGACGCGCTTCTTCTCGTCGCGCTCCACGGGCGAACTGGCCAGCGCGGCGATGGGTGTCAGCGCGATCCGCCGCCTCCTGTCGGGCGTCGCCCCGGTGGTCGTGCAGTCCGCGACGATCGGCGCGATGAACCTGGTGATGCTGCTGGCGTTCAGCGTGCCGCTGGCGCTGACCGCGCTCGGCATGCTGGCCGTGGTGGCGGTCGTCTTCCTCGTCCTGGGCATGTGGGAGCTGCGCTGGCAGCGGCGCCTGGTCAAGCTCCACAACAAGCTGAACAACCGGGCGTTCCAGACGCTGCGTGGGCTGCCGAAGCTGCGGGTGGCCGGGGCGGAGAGCTTCGCGTACGCGGCGTGGGCCAAGGAGTTCGCGCGCAGCAGGGAGTTGCAGAGCAAGGCGGGCCGCGTCAAGAACATGACGACGGTACTCGGCGCGGTCTATCTGCCGTTGTGCTCCCTGACCATGTTCATGCTCATCGCGGGCCCCGCGCGCGGCACGCTGTCCGCGGCGGAGTTCCTCACCTTCAACACGGCGGTGACGATGCTGCTGACGTCGGTGACGCAGCTGACCGGCGCGCTCATCTCGGCGGCCGCCGTGCTGCCGATGTACGAGCAGATCAAGCCGGTGCTCGACGCCGAGCCGGAGGTGCGGCCGGCGGCCGCGCAGCCCGGTGAGCTGTCGGGCGCGGTCGAGGCGCGCGGCCTCTCCTTCCGTTACACCGACGACGGCCCGCTGGTCCTGGACGACGTGTCACTGGCGATCCGTCCCGGTGAGTTCGTGGCGGTGGTCGGCGAGAGCGGCTGCGGCAAGTCGACGCTGCTGCGGCTGCTGATCGGCTTCGAGGAGCCGACGTCCGGAAGCGTCCTGTACGACGCCCAGGACCTCGCTGCGCTCGACCAGGCGGCCGTGCGGCGCCAGTGCGGTGTCGTGCTGCAAAACGCCCAGCCGCTGACCGGGTCGATCCTCGACTGCATCTGCGGCGCCGAGGCGTTCACCCAGGAGGAGGCGTGGGAGGCGGCGGCGATGGCGGGCCTGGCCGAGGACATCAAGCGGATGCCGATGGGCATGCACACGATGATCGCGGGCGGCGGCGCCATCTCGGGCGGCCAGCGCCAGCGCCTGATGATCGCGCAGGCGCTGATCCGCAGGCCGCGGCTGCTCTTCTTCGACGAGGCGACGAGCGCCCTGGACAACGAGACGCAGCGCATCGTCATCGACTCGACGCGCGCGCTGCACGCCACCCGCATCGTCATCGCCCACCGCCTGTCGACGGTCCTGGACGCGGACCGGGTCGTCGTCATGTCGGCGGGACGCATCGTCCAGCAGGGCCCCCCGGCGGAACTCCTGCGGGACACGGCGGGACGGCTGCACGAGCTGGTACGGCGGCAGATGGTGTGACCTACGGGCGCGGGCCCGCGGTCACAGCCATCCGCGCTCGTCCGCGGCCCGCAGCGCCTCCATCCTGTTGCGGGTGCCGGTCTTGGCGATGACGGCCGAAAGGTAGTTGCGGACCGTCCCCTCGGACAGGAACAACTTCGCGGCGATCTCCGCCACGGTGGCGGCGTCCCGTGCCGCCCCCAGCACGTCCCGTTCGCGGGCGGTCAGCGGGGAGCGGCCCGCGGCGAGAGTGGCGGCGGCGAGTTCGGGGTCGACGACACGTTCGCCGCGCATCACCCGGCGGATCGCGTCGGCCAGCGCCTCGGGCGGCGCGTCCTTGACCACGAACCCGACGGCGCCCGCCTCCATGGCGCGGCGCAGATACCCGGCGCGGCCGAACGTGGTGAGGATGACGACACGGCACCGCGGCTGCCGCTCGGCGAGCAGCGCGGCGGCTGCGAGCCCGTCGAGTCCCGGCATCTCGATGTCGAGCAGGGCGACATCGGGCTGGTGCGTACGGGCCGCGTCGGCGACCTCGTCGCCCCGGTCGACAGCGGCGACCACCTCGAAGTCGTCCTCCAAGTCGAGCAGCGCGGACAGGGCGCTGCGCATCAGATCCTGGTCGTCCGCGAGCAACAGCCGAATCACACCGAACCGCCTTTCCGGGACTGCGCGTCAGGGGGCGCGGGGACGTCGGCGACGGGGGCCTCCACGCCGATGCCCCCGGTGGCCCCGACGCCCCCGGTGGCCCTGGTGGCCTCCCCGGCTTCCCAAGTCCCTGGAGTCACAGGAATCTCGACGCCCTCGCACGCCCCGGCCGCAGGGGCGCTGCATGCCTCCGGCGTCCGGCGGGTCTCAGGGGTCTGGTCGGGCGCAAGTGCCTCGGGCGTCCCGGGGATCGCGGGGCGTGCGGGGACCGCGGGAACTCCGGCGGCCTCGGGGCCCTCAGCGGCCCCGGACGCCCGGCGTGTCACCGGGCCCTCCGGCACGGTGACCCGTAGGCGCCAGCCGCGTGGCCGGGCGGGGCCCGCGTCCACCGTTCCCCCGGCCTGCGCCACGCGTTCGCGCAGGCCCGCCAGACCGTTGCCGCCGGTGCCGGAGGCGGGGGCGGGGGCGGCCGCGCCGTCGTCGCGGATCTCGACGGACGTCGCGGTCACCTCGACGGTGCAGCGGCTCGCGCGGGCATGGCGCACCACGTTGGTCAGCCCCTCGCGCACGGTCCAGCCGAACAGTTCCTGCCGGTCCGGGGACACGGCATCGGTGGCCGTGGGCAGGTCGGCGGCGACCCCGGCGGCCCTCAGCAGCTCGCGGCCCCTGGCGAGTTCCCCGGCGAGGGTGACCTCCCGGTAGCCGGTGACGGCGGCGCGCACGTCGGCGAGTGCCCGCCGTGACAGCTGCTCGACCTCGGTGATCTCGTCGACGGCGCGCGGCGATCCGCTCGCCGCGAGTTTGCGGGCGAGGCCGCTCTTGACCGTGATGACGGTGAGCGAGTGGCCGAGCAGGTCGTGCAGGTCGCGGGCGATGCGGTCGCGTTCGGCCTGGGAGGCGAGCCGGGCGACCTCGGCACGCGCCTCGACGAGCGATCGGTGCGACTGAGCCAGCTCCCCGAACGCGTAAACGGTCAAAGCGGTGAAGACCAGCGCCACGGCCTCCATCCATCCGGGTCCCTCGTGCCAGGGCCGTACCGCCCACGGCACGACGATCGCGGCGAGCGCCCCCGCGCCCACGATCAAGGCGGCGTGGCGGCGCCAGCGCAGCGCGGCGAACGAGACGATCACCGTGGCGAGGAAGAACGCGTACGCGCGGGCGAACGGGAGCGTCGCGAGGAAGAGAGCCGTCAGCACGGCGTACGCCAGGGCGGGGGTCCGCCGGTGGCCGCGCCCGACGGCGGACAGGGCCAGCAGGTAGCAGACGCAGAAGGCCGCCACGAGCAGGTGTCCGGTGAGTTCCGCCGCACCTGAGGTGTACTGGGCGACCCCGGTCGCGGTGATGACGGGATAGGCGAGCATGCCGGTGCCGAGCCCCGTCCGCCGCCAGCCCTGGGACCAGCGCTGCGGATCGCGGCCCGGCTCCGGTGTCTCCCGCGGCTCCATGACGGGCACGCTAGCACCGCTCCCGACCTGGGACGTCGTCATGCGGAGCGGAACACGGCGCGCACGTCACGGCTGTTGGCGATGACGACCGCGACGAGCAGCAGCACCCCGCACACGCTCTGCTCGATCCGCAGCCACAGGGGGAAGGCACCGGGCAGCGCCACGATGACGGCGATCGCCACCGTCATCACGGCCGTGACGACGCGCAGCCTGCGGTACGCGCCGCGTGAACCGTGGGCCGCGCGGACGGCGAACAGATGGGTGAGCACGGCGCTCGCGACGACGATCACCGTGCGGGTCCAGACGGCGGGGTCGACGACGGCGGAGTCGTGGCGCAGCAGCACCACGGCCACGAGGGTGGCCAGGCTCAGCACGAGGTACCAGGCAACGAGTCGCCTGACGGGGCGGAGGACCGTGGCCGTGGTGCCGGCCGTCGCGGTGGAGGGCTCGGTGGTGGTGGGTTCCCGTGTCGGCTTCATGCTGTCAGCGTGCGGTCGCGAGGGGGTCGCGCGGCAGTGAGCTGCCCCATGACCCACCCGTGACATTTGTCAGGGGTTCCGCCGGGGGTGCGGCGTCCGCCGGCGGGCGCCTGCTTCCCCCGACGGGCCGATCGGCGCCGATGAGTCCGGGGCGCCGCCGCGGTCATGCTTCTCGTACACGTTCGCACCGACCCGAGGGGACGCTTCCCATGACCCGGACCACCGCAGACTCCACCCACCTCACCGACGTCGTGGCCCCGCACGTCGCCAAGGGCCCGGTGCCGGGCGCCGTGGCGCTGGTGGCGCGCGGCGACCGAGCCGAGGTGGCGGTCGTGGGGCACGCCGACACGGAGAAGACCGTGCCGCTCACCCGTGACACGATCTTCCGGATCTTCTCGCTCACCAAGCCGGTCATGGCGGCGGGCGTGCTCACCCTCGTGGAGGACGGCCTGATCGGCCTGGACTCGCCGATCGCCCAGTGGCTGCCCGAACTGGCGGCGCCCCAGGTGGTGCGTGAGCCGTCGGCGCCCGTCGACGACGTGGTGCCGGCGGCGCGGCCGGTCACGGTCGAGGACCTGCTGACCTTCCGCGCGGGCTGGGGCTTTCCCACCGACTTCTCGCTGCCCGCGGCGTCGCCGCTGTTCGGCCTGATGGACCCGTTCGCCCCGCAGAACGTGCCGGACCCGGACAGCTGGCTCGCGGCGCTCGCCCGGGTCCCGATGCTGTACCAGCCGGGCGAGGCATGGCTGTACAACACGTGCTCCGACATCCAGGGCGTCCTCGTCTCCCGGGTCACCGGCCGCCCGCTCCCGCAGTACCTCGACGAGCGGATCTTCCGTCCGCTGGGCATGCGGGACACCGGGTTCGTGGTGCCGGCACACCGGCGCTCCCGTCTGGCGTCCCTCTACGCGCCCACGCCCGAGGGAGGCGCCCGGCTCGCCGACGCCCCGGACGGGCAGTGGAACAGCGCGCCCGCGTTCCCGTCCGGCGCGGGTGGTCTGGTCTCCACCGCGGACGACCTGTGGGCGTTCGGCCGCATGCTGCTCGCGGAGGGGGACGGGATCCTCTCTCCGGTGTCCGTACGGCAGTTGACGACCGATCACCTGACGGGCGGCCAGCGGGCGGCGGCCGACCTGTTCCTGGAGGGGCAGGGGTGGGGCTACGGCGGGTCGGTCGACGTGGCACCGCGCGAGCCCGGCCAGGTGGCCGGCCGCTACGGCTGGACCGGCGGCAGCGGCACCGCGGCCCATGTGACACCGTCGACCGGCACCGTGACCGTCCTGCTGACCCAGTACGCGATGACCGGCCCGACACCGCAGCCGATCATGCGGGACGTGTGGGCGTACGCCGCGTCCTGAACGTCACCGCTCCCGCACTCCCCGTTGACAGGAACCCGTGCCGAGCGAGATGTTCATGCGTGAAACTGCGCGCAGCGCGCAGCTTTCACGCACAAGTAAACAACTTGCCGGTCGTTCTGAGCGGAGAGACGCACCCCATGCGAACACCCCATCAACGACAAACGCACCGAAGAGCCCGCGGTTCGGCG
>NZ_JAPHNL010000096.1 GCF_026274175.1 Streptomyces beihaiensis | reverse complement strand
CGCCGCGGCCGTCGCGGCGGTGGGAGCCCCCGGCGCGCAGGCGGCCGCGCCGGGGCCGTCGGACCCGGTCGTGTCACCGGAGGCGTTCGACGGGGCTTCGCACGCCGCGGACTCGGCCAGGACCAGCACGCAGGACGCGCAGTGGGCCAACCGCGCCCACTGGAAGGGCGAGAAGAAGCCCGAGAGCGTCAACAACGTCGGCGACGCCGTCCACCAGGTCGACAAGACCGGCGGACAGCTGCTGAAGTCGCTCGGCCGCTAGGGTCTGTCCGGCGGACCAGGTCGGATTCGGGAAAGTGTCGCAGTTTCGCCGGAGACTGCGACACTTTCGCGGGGGAGGGTCGGGGCGGGGGAAGCGCCGAGTGACTTTCTCAGGCCTCTACGGGGACGAGGGTCAGGTACGCCAGACCCATGACGCCGCGATACCCGCGGAGCCACATGCCGCGATGGCGGTCCACGCGCTCACGCGTCTCCTTCGCCAGCGGGTGGTCGGGGTGGGCGGCGAGCCATTCCTCGACGTCGGCCTGGTAGGCGGACTCGAAGTGCTCCCATTCGTCGAGGCTCGCGCTCTCGATCCACGCGGGGCGAAAGCCCTCGGCTATGGCGAGGTCGACGAGCCCGGCGAGGTCGTGGAACTCGGACGCGGAGGCGTCCGGCCACATGGCGGACAGCTCGGCGGCGAGCGGCGGACGCTGCCAGAAGCCCTCGCCGAGCAGGACACGGCCGCCGGGCTTGACCAGGCGGTGCAGGGCGCGCAGCGCCGCGGCGGTGTGGTGCGGCGGTTCGGTGTCGGTGAGCGCGTGGCTGGAGCTGAAGCACAGGACGACGTCAGCCGGGCCGCGCGTCGTGTCGACGGCCGACTCGTGGGCGAAGTGGACGCGCTCGGCAAGGCCGCGCCGCTCGGCGTTGGCCCGTCCGCGCGCGAGATCGTCCTCGGCGAGGTCGATGCCGACGCCGGTCGCGCCGGGTGTCGCTTCGAGCAGCCTGAGCATGAACTCCCCCCAGCCGCACCCGATGTCGAGCACAGTGGTGCGGGCGGCCGGGTCGGCCGTACCGGTGTCTGTGCCGGTGAGCCGGTGGATCAGCCTGGCGGCCCGGTCCTCGGAGAGCGGGCCGTGGAAGGTGAGCCGGGTCAGTCGCGGCGGGGCGAGCCTGTCAACCATGAGCCGGACCCTAGGCAGCGCGAGCGCTCGGCGACACCGGTTTTTCCGTGGCGGTCCCGATCGGGGAGTGGCAGTACGAGCAGCAGACCGTATGATCTCCGCGCCCCGCCGTCCGCGACAGCCGCGCACGCCTTCGAGACAGGCCCACGACGATGACGCCCGCCACACGCAAAGCTCCCTGGTTCCTTGCCCGTTGCGCGCAGGCGGCGACAGCGGCGGCCGCCGTCCTGGACGCGTTCCGCACGGTGGCGCTCCGGGACTACTACCTGCACCGTACGGCTGCCGCCCTGCACAAGTCGGCGATGATCTCCATGGTCTTCGTCTACGCGATGACCCTGACGCTCGTGCTGCTGCTGGTGTGGCTCGACCGGTGCCGGAGCAACGCCCGGGAACTGTCTCCCCAGGCGGCTCTCCCGAGCCGGGGCTGGACGGCGGGTTCGTGGTTCATACCGGTGGTCAACTTCTTCGCCGGGCGCAAGTCCGTCCTCGCCATCGGGCGTGCCAGCTCCACGTCGTGGGAGGGGAGGCGAGGCACGACCCTGGTGAACCTGTGGTGGGGCGCCTGGATGGGGCACGTGGCGGTGCTCGCGGTGGTGATGCGGATGGCGCCGGGGTCCATGGTCGTTCTCGTGGTGGCGGAGGCGCTCATGATCGCGGCGGGCGTGCTGCTGGTGCTCGTCATCGAGCGCATCACGGCGTTGCAGCGCGACGCGTTCGGCGCCAGCGCTCCGGCTGTCGTGGGCGCTCAGCGCTCGTAGTGATAGCGGCAGGCGGCGACGCGGATCTCGTCCTCGACGATCTTGTACACGAGGCGGTGTTCGTCCGTGATGCGACGAGACCAGTAGCCTTGGAAGCCGTGCCTGAGAGGTTCGGGTTCACCGATGCCCCACCCGCAACGCCATACGCGCCACTGCCGCACGGGCGCGGACGGCCTCGGGTGACAGGGGTCCCGCGGCGACCTTCCCGGTTTCGCCCCGGCGCGTGCCGCACTTGCCACCGGGCAGAGCCTCCGCCGGGCCGGGCCGGGCAGGCCGCAGTCCGCGCATTCCATGAACCGGGGTGGTGCCGGCGACCGTACGGGTCTCGTACGGGCTCCGGTGGGAGCTTGTCCGTCAGGCGGCGGCGGATCGGCGCCGCCGGGCTGTGGGCGGGGCGCGGCAGGCCGCTGGTCAGGGCGTGCCGGAGCTGCGGTTCCGTGGCGCCGCGCTCGAACCAGCGCTCGGCGAGCAGCGCGAACGCGCGGCTGCGAGTGGGGCGTTGGCGCGCCGCGCCGGTTCCGGTGCCACCGCCTCGGCTGACACACGGGATGCCTTCGGCCCGGAGGCTCACAGGCCGCCGCCCGTGCCCCCGGGACGGCAGCGGTTCCATCTCGTCGAGTCGCGCTCGGCACGTCGATCAATCCGGAAGGCGTGTGGCCGAGACGGACGACGGGTGGCGGCGCGGGGCGTGTCGGTACAGCAGGACGAGGCCGGTGAGTGTCCCCGCCGCGAACGGTGCGGCCAGCAGCAGGTGGTGGACGGCCTCCGAGTCGATGAGGTGAGCCGTCGACGCGTCCACGCGGGCGCCGAACGTGCGTGGCGTCATGCCCCCCGGGTGGTCGAAGGCGGCGATCACGATGGCGTAGGCCACCGCGGCGGCGGAGTAGCCCGCCCAGTGGCGGACGAACAGGGCGGTGGCCGTCGGCTTCCGGGTACGCGGGCCGAGCGTCGCGTCCATGGCGTAGTGGACGCACGCGCTGTAGAGGAAAGCGACCTGATAGGCGAAGAATGTGAGCAGGTTCGATCCGAGGGCGCTCAGGTCGTAGTTGAAGAGCGGGCTGATGTGCAGCGTCATTGGTTGGAGCGCGGCATCACCGAGTTGGTGTGCGCAGTCGGTCCACGGCGGATAGCCGTGTTGGCCGTCGGCGCACCACAGCTTCGCCGCCGCGTACGAGGCCCCTGTCGCCGCGCGGGAGCTCAGCACCGTGATCAGGGCACAGTAGGCGGCACCGGCCAGCAGGGACCGGCCGATCCGGGCCCGCACGGTGTGCCTGCCCCCGCGCAGGGTCGCGAGCGTGAAGAGAGCGACCCTGCGCGCCGACCAGCTGGGGGCGGCGGACGGGCGGCGGCGTCGACGCCTGCCCGTCGTACGGGCGAGGAGCGCGCTCAGCGCGGCGACCGCTCCGAGGAGCAACAGGTGAGGGGTCGCGACGTGGGCGTCCCGCAAGGTGAGCGCCAGCGTTTCGCCGCCGTCCGCGGCGCTCGCCAGCCGGAACGCCCGTGTCACCGAAAGGGCCGCGAGACCGGCGAGCGGCGACAGGAGGAAGAGGGCGGTGGGGAGGTGCAGCGGGGCGCCACGGCCGCCTCCCATGCGGCGGGCGACGGATGACGCCGCGACGCCCAGGAACAGGAGGAACAGGGCGAGCCAGAACGCCTCGTACGCCACGGCGTCGATACCGGCTCTGCCTCCGTACAGCCAGGTCGGGGACACGGTGGGAAGGCGTAGAGCGTCCACGGTGTGGAGTGGGGCGGTGCCGGGGCCCAGGCCGTCGGCCCAGTGGATCTGTGCGGGCAGTACGCCGCAGATCTGTACGAGGGTGACGGTGACGCACACGGTGGCCAGGGGGCGGCGGAGCCGGTTCAGCCGGTCTCGCCACGAGCGCTCGTCACGTGCGTCGCCGCTCTCGGCAGCAGTGGGAGCGCTGGACGCGCTGGGAGCGCCGCTCATGACTGATCCGGGTCCGCGGTCACCCGGAAGTCGTGGCCGTCGTTGTCGACGGTGGTGTTCCAGTCCCTGTCCCCGTCCCACCACGAGATGCGGGCCCGCCAGGTGCAGTCGGACGTCTTCGTCGTGCCCACCAGGTACAGGGCGTAGTAGTCGTCGTTCGTGACCGTGCGGGGAAGGTGCGGAGGGGGTCCGAAATTCTTGGCGAAGGCGGCCGCCTCCTTCTGGTTCGGGCTGGACAGGAGGCGGCGTACGGAGATCTCCCTGCCGACCGCCATGGCGTCGAGATTGATGCCGAGCGCGTCCGGTGGCTCTTCCTTGCCGCACCCGGGTCCGGTCAAGGGGCCGGGGCTCCCGGTGAGCGGCGCGGAGCGGCTGGTGACGGTGACGGTGAGATCGGTGATGCGGACCGGCTTGTCCATGTTGCCGCGCAGGGTGACCAGAGCCGCCACGAAACCGCTGTGCTCGATGCGTCCCCCTTTCTCCCAGCGGGCGTACTGGCGTTCGTCGCCTGCCCGGAGGCCGCGCTTGAACTCGGCGGTCGCGCCGTCGCGGATCAGATAGTGCGCGAAGCACGGATCGTTCAGCTGGCGCACTTGCAGTTTGACCGAGTCGTCGGGGAAGAGTTTGTGCCACCCCATGCAACCGGCGGGCAGTGCGGCCAGGAGGAGGGTGGCCAGTACGGGCTTGCTTTCCACGCGCGCGACGAGGCGGCGGAGCGTGGCCCGGACGCGGTGGGGTCGGACGGACGCCGGGCCGGGCGCGGGAGTCGGGCCGGGTGCGGGAGTCGGATCGTCCGGGCGCGGCGTGTCCGGCTGGGTCTGCTGGTTGTTGCTCACCTGCCGTCCCCCTGATGCCGCCCCCCTGGCGTCGTACGTGCCAGTCTACGACGGAACGGCGTTCCCGCGCACCGGAGTTGGGGTCAGTCGGCCGCTGTGGCCGGTGAGCTTGGAGGGGAGGCCGAGGATGCGGGGCCGGGCTCCGCCGCGCCCGCCGCCTCCGCCGTATCCGTGTTCAGCTCCGCCGGCATCTGCCCGCTGAAACCGAAGAAGTGCGTGGCCAGGAACCCGACCGCGTAGCCGACCAGGAGGCCGCCGCCGTAGATGGCGCACTCCGTGCCCAGGCCCCTGTTGCCGTCCAGGAGCGGGAACAGGGCCCAGCCGGACGGGCCGATGGCCGTCGAGCCGACCTTGTCGCCCAGCATCGAGAAGAAGCCGACGAACGCGCCGCCCGCCGCGCCGCCCACGCACGCCGTGACGAACGGGCGGCCGAGGGGGAGCGAGACGCCGTAGATCAGGGGTTCGCCCACGCCCAGGAAGCCTGCCGGGAGGGCCGACTTGATCGTCGCGCGGATCGAGGTGTTGCGGCGCAGGCGCTGGTAGACCGCGATCGCGCAGCCGACCTGGCCCGCGCCCGCCATGGCGAGGATCGGCAGGAGCGCTGTGTAGCCCTGCTGTTCGATGAGCGTCGCGTGGATCGGGATCAGCGCCTGGTGGAGGCCCAGCATGACCAGGGGGAGGAACAGGCCGCCCAGGACCAGGCCGGCGAACGCGCCCGTGTTGTCCAGGAGCCAGTTCGCCGCCGTGCCGATGCCGGCCGAGACCTCACCGGCCACGTACATCAGGCCGAAGACCGTGACCAGGCCGGAGACCAGGACCGTCAGGGTGGGGGTGAGCAGGACATCCACCGCCTCCGGGACCCGCGTGCGGCACCACCGCTCCACGTACACCGCCAGGACCGCCGCGCCCAGCGCGCCCAGGACGCCGCCCTGGCCCGGTGCGAGCTTCTCGCCGAACGCGCTGACGTCCGCCACGCCCGGGAACACGATGACCGCCGCGACCGCGCCGCCCAGGATCGGCGTGCCGCCGAACTCCTTCGCCGTGTTGAAGCCGACGAAGACCGCGATCAGCGCCATGAAACCGGAGGCCGTCGCGGCCAGCGCGGGGGTGACCGAGGGCAGCCATCCCAAATTCGTCAGGAGGCCGTTGACGCCCGCGATGACGCCGCAGCCGATCAGGGCCGGGATGAGCGGGACGAAGATGTCGGCGACGCGGCGCAGGAGCAGCTTGAACGGGGTGGCGTTCTTCGCCTTCCGGCGCCGCTTCAACTCCTCTCCCTGCCGCGCCAGTTCCTGCGCCGTCACCGTGCGGGCGGCTGGCCCCTCCGCCGCCACCAGCGCCTCGAACTCCGGCGTCACCCGGGCGACCTTTCCCGGGCCGAGCACGATCTGGTACGTCTCGTCCTCCACCACGCCCAGCACGTCCGGCAGCGCTTTCAGCGCCCCGTCCTGGACGAGCGAGCGGTCCCTCAGGCTCAGGCGGAGCCTGGTCATGCAGTGGGCCACGGACGTGACGTTCGCCGGGCCGCCGACGAGGGGGAGGATCGCGGCGGCGGTGGCGCGGTTCTGGCTCTCGCTCATGGTGCGTGGTGCCTTGCTCTGTGTGCGTGGTGCCTTGCTCTGTGAGGGTGTCTTACGAGACGGCCGCCGTCAGCGCGGCGCGCAGGTGGCCGTCGGACTCGGCCAGGAGGCGGGCCGCCGTCGGGCCGTCCACGTCGGCCAGGACGACGAGGATGGCGGGCTTCACCTCCCCGTCCGTCGCGGTCAGCGCGGCCTCGATGGCGTCGTCGTCGGCGCCGGTGGCCAGGGACACGATGCGGCGGGAGCGGGCCCGCAGCTTCTCGTTGGACGCGCGGACGTCGACCATCAGGTTTCCGTAGGTCTTGCCGAGGCGGATCATGGTGATCGTCGACAGCATGTTGAGGACGAGCTTCTGTGCCGTACCCGCCTTCAAACGGGTTGAGCCGGTGAGGAGTTCGGGGCCGACCACGACCTCGATGCCGTGGTCGGCCGCCGCCGCGAGCACGCTGTCCGCGTTGCAGGACAGGCCGATGGTGAGTGCGCCGTAGCGGCTACGGGCGTGCTCCACCGCGCCGATCGCGTACGGGGTGCGGCCCGAGGCGGAGATGCCGACCACGACGTCGTCGGACGTGAGAGCCAGCGCGTCCAGGTCCCCGGCCGCCAGTTCCTTCGAGTCCTCCGCGCCCTCGACCGCCGACACCATGGCCGTCGGGCCGCCCGCGATCAGGCCGACGACCTCGCCCGGCTCCGTGTTGAACGTGGGCGGGCACTCGGAGGCGTCCAGGACACCGAGCCGCCCGGCCGTGCCCGCGCCCGCGTAGACCAGGCGGCCGCCACGGGCCATGCGCTCGGCCGTGCCGTCGATCGCCGCCGCGATCCGGGGGAGCTGGGCCGCGACGGCGGTCGGCACCGACGCGTCCTCGCCGTTCATGATCTTGGCGATCTCCAGGGTGGGCAGTTCGTCGATCTTCGCCAGCTCGGGACGGAACGCCTCTGTGGTGAGCGTGTCCAGCTGGGCGCGTAGGTCACCGTACGGGGTGGTGGACATGGTCGTCGCGACTCTCTGTGCGGAGGGGCGAGGGGTGAGGGGTGAGGGACGAGGGGTGAACGGGGAGCGGGAAGCGGGAAGCGGGGCGGCAGGACGGCTGCTGGTCCGGCTACAGGCGGCTACAGGGCGGTCTACTTGCGCGGCGCCGCCCGGTGGCGGTGCGCAAGCGCCTCGTACGACGCCGAGAGCGCGGGCGCCGCCGTCTCGTACGTGCGTTGCGCCACACCCACGAACAGGCAGTCCACCACGAGGAGTTGGCTCGTACGGGACGACATCGCGGCCGGGCGCAGCTCGCTCTCGCGGGCCGTGGACGTGGTCAGGACGTGGTCGGCGTACTGCGAGACCGGGCTGTCGGGGCGGCCGGTGATGGCGACGGTGGTGGCGCCGTGCTCGAAGGCGACGCGGAGGGGCTCTATCACGTCGCCCGTGGTGCCGGAGTGCGTGATCGAGACGGCCACGTCGCCGGGGCGCAGGGTGACCGCGTTGGTGACGGCCAGGTGCGGGTCCGAGTGCGCGTAGGCGATGTGTCCGATGCGGAGGAGCTTCTGGGCGAGGTCCTGGGCGACGAGGCCGGAGGCCGCCATGCCGTACAGCTCCACCCGGTGGGCGTTGGCCAGCGCGGTGACGGCCGCGCCGAGCTGGGCGGTGTCCAGGCCGGCGGCGGTGTCGGCGAGGGTCTGCTGCTCGTCGTAGGCGAGCTTGGCGACGACGTCCGCGATCGGGTCGTCCACGGCGATGTCGGCGGTGACGGCCGGGGCCCGGCCCGACTGCTGCTGGGCGGCGAGGCCGGCCAGCGCCAGACGCAGGTCCCGGTAGCCGGGGTAGCCCAGGAGGCGGGCGGTGCGGACCACCGTCGCCTCGCTGGTCCCGGTGAGCTCGGCGAGGCCGGTGACCGTGAGGGCGGCGCAGCCCGCCGGGTCCCCGGCGACCGCCTCGGCGACGCGCTGCATGGAGCGGGTCATCGACGGGGCGAGGGTGCGCACCTTCGCCGCGAGGGCGGCCGGGGCGGGCGGCGCCTCGTGGGCGAAACTTTCCTTCAGGTCGTTGCTCACGCTCCGAAAGATATTTTCGCCCGGTGAGGTGGTCAAGGGGGCCTTGGTCCCGGCGGGCGTGGGACGGGCGCACGGCGGGCGCACGGCGGGCTTGCGGCGGGCGGAGGGCGGGTGACCGGGCGGGTGTGCCGCACAATTGCTGCATGGACACCATCAACCCCTTGGAACAGGCCCTGCACGCGGCGCGCGCGCTCGTGCTCGCGGACCTGAAGGCGGGCGACGTCGCGGAAGCGGACATCGTCTCGCTCGTCGAGGAGTCCATCGCGTCGCGCCGGTGGTGGGTGGAGCAGTGGCCGGAGGGCGTCGAGTACGTCACCGGCCTCGTCGCCCAGGACGTCAAGGACGCGCTGCTGGAACGGTACGGCCGCTGGCCGCTCTGTCCCGTCTGCACGCCGGACCCGCACGCGGGCGGGCCGCACGCCCTCGACGTGGAACCGGAACTCGGCGCCGATCCGCACTGGGTGTGCTCGGAGGCCGGGGTCGTCGTGGCGCCGGTCGGCGGCCTCGGGTCGGTGGCCGGATGAGGTGCGGGCTCCGGACGAGACGCGGGTTCAGCATGAGACGCGATTTCAGGATGAGGCGCGGGTTTCGGATGGGCCGCGGGTTCCGAGTGGGGCGCGGGTGTCGGATGAGGCGCGGGTGTCGGGTGGGGCGCTCGGCGCCGGCGGCGCGATGACGCTCTACATCGACCCGCCGAACTGGCCCGGCCACGGTCGCATGTGGTCGCACCTGATCAGCGACGTCTCCTTCGACGAGCTGCACCGTTTCGCGGCGGCGCTGGGCGCCCCGCCGCGCGCCTTCGACGGCGACCACTACGACCTTCCCTCGCACCGGTACGCGGACGCCGTGCGGGCGGGCGCCGTGGAGGTCGGCTCGAAGGAACTGGTGCGCAGGCTCACCGAGGCGGGATTGCGCCGCCCGAAGGGGCGACCCGCGGGCCGCTCCGGGTGAACAGGACGTCCGGCCCGGCGCTCGCGGTGCCGTCGTCGCGTCGTACGAATCCGGCCCGTTCCAGTACGCGCTGGGACGCCGTGTTGTCGGGGTCCGTGCGGGCGATCACCGCCGTCACCCCGCTCTGGGCCAGCGCCCACGTGGTGAGCGCGTCGGCCGCCTCGGTCGCGTAACCGGCGCCACGCGCCGGCGGGACCAGGTCGTAGCCGATCTCCACGAGCCCCCGCGCGTCCGGCGCCGAGTGCCATCCGATGCCGCCGAGCGCGCGGCCGTCCTCGGCGCGGACGACCACGTACGCGCCCCAGCCGGGCCGGTAGGTTCCCTCCCGCCGCATCCGTGCGGCGGTTCCCGCGCCGACCCGCGTCCCTCCGTTCGGGCCGCCGCCCAGCCACGTGAAACCGCCGGTCCCGCCCTCCAGGGACAGTCCGGCGGCGGCCTCGTGGGACAGCTCGTGGAGGCGTAGACGGGGCGCGGGGATGGTGAGCAGCTGCATGGGGCGAGCGTGCACCGGCCCCGGAGGGCGTTCAAGCGGTTTTCTGCGGTGGCGGTGGCGGTGGCGGTGGCGGTGGCGGTGGCGGTGGTTGCGGTTGCGGCGGAGGCGGCGGAGGCGGTGGAGGTGAGGGAGGAGGTGACTTGGGTCGCGGCGTGGCGATGAGTTCGCGTGGTCCGGAGGGTCTTCAGTGGGGACGGGACATCAGCGAGTCCCTGTGAGGGAAGTGCGACGAAAGGGCGTCATGAGCGAGCCGCAATTGCTGAGAGTGCAGAACTTCAACGTCTCCCGGGACGGCTTCGGCGCCGGTGAGGGGCAGAGCCTGGAGCGGCCCTTCGGGCATGCCGACCCCGCGGCGATGTTCGCCTGGGCCGGTGCCACGGCCAGCTGGCCCATGCGTACCGATCCCGGCGGCAGCCGGGGCCTGGACGACTACTTGACGCGGGACTACGCGCGCAACATCGGCGCGGAGATCATGGGCCGCAACAAGTTCGGTCCCCAGCGCGGCCCCTGGAAGGACTTCGACTGGCAGGGCTGGTGGGGCGAGGAGCCGCCGTTCCGCACCCCGGTCTTCGTCATGACGCACCACGAGCGTCCGTCGTTCACGCTCTCCGACACCACGTTCCACTTCGTCGGTGGCGACCCCGCCGCCGTGCTCGAACGGGCGAAGGAGGAGGCGCGGGGCAAGGACGTGCGGCTCGGCGGCGGGGCCGCCACCATCCGGGAGTTCCTGGACGCCGATCTCGTCGACACCCTGCACGTGGCGGTCTCGGACGACGTGGAGCTCGGCTCGGGCTCGCGCCTTTGGGAGTCACCCGAGGAACTCCTCGACCGCTTCCACCTGGACGTCGTGCCGAGCCCGAGGGGCGGAGTGACCCACCACCTCTTCTGGCACAAGTAGACGTGACGCAGTCTCCGGCCTACTCCGTCAGCAGGGCCAGCTCCGTCGTCAGGTTCTCGCGGGCGCCCGCCTCCCACTCCCTGCCCCCGTGCGGAGTGCGGAACAGCCGTGGCAGGCCCAGGAGTTGCCGCAGGACCGCCGCCCGGCCCTCGCGGAACGCCTCGTCCGGGACGAACGCGTACTCCTCGCGCACGGCCCTGGCGTACGCGGCGTACGCGTCCGGCGGCGCGGCCAGGATCGCCAGGTCGGCGTCGCACAGGACCTCGCCGTTGGTGTCGCCGTCGGCCGGGTCGTGGGCGACGGTCAGGCGGACCAGGCGGGCCACCTCGGCGACCTGTGGCGGCGCCAACCCCGCCTCCGTCAGGGCCCGTTCGGCCAGCGCTGCCGAGCGTTCCTCGTTCTCGGACCGGTCGGGACGGTACACCGCGTCGTGGAACCAGGCGGCGAGCCGTACGAGCTCCGGCTCCGCCGCGTGCTCCGCGAGCACGTCGACGTGGTCGAGGACCGCGGCGAGGTGGTCCGTGGTGTGGTACCTGCGCTGCGGTTCGGCCCAGCGGGCGAGCAGCCGGTCGGCGTAGGCGTACGGGTCGACGTCGGGGCCGCCGGCGCCGGAGATCGGAAGAGCGTCG
>NZ_JAPHNL010000095.1 GCF_026274175.1 Streptomyces beihaiensis | reverse complement strand
TACCGACACGCGACCTCGCCCGGTACCGACACGCGACCTCGCCCGGTACCGACACGCGACCTCGCCCGGTACCGACATGTGACAGACAAACAGAGAACCGTCCCGGCCACTTGGGTCGTCCTGCTCTTCACCGGAGTGTAAGCAGCGCTTACTCTCTATCGAGTTCCGTCCATGACCGGGCGGGAAGACCGGGGGGGCAGACCAGCATGAGCAGTGGCGAAGAGCGGGACGACGACTACCTCGACGGCGGGGTCAAACCCCTCACCTCCAACGATCCGGCGCGCATCGGCCCCTATCTGCTCCTGGGACGGCTCGGCGCCGGCGGCATGGGGCGCGTGTTCCTCGCCCGCTCCGGCAGCGGACGGACCGTCGCGGTCAAGGTCGTGCACGAGGAGCACGTCGCGGACGCGCAGTTCCGGGCGCGGTTCCGCCGGGAGATCGAGGCGGCCCAGCGGGTCGACGCCCGCTTCACCGCCCCCGTACTGGAGGCCGACGCGGACGCCGAGCCGCCCTGGGTGGCGACGGGGTACGTACCCGGACTCTCGCTGGAACAAGTCGTGCGGCGGCACGGGCCGTTGCCGCCCGCGTCGGTGCGCGCTCTCGCCGAGGGGCTGCTGCTGGCGCTGAAGGACATCCACGAGGCCGGGCTCGTACACCGCGACCTGAAGCCGTCCAACGTCATGCTCACCGTCGACGGCACGAAGGTCATCGACTTCGGGATCGCGCGGGCGCTGGAGACGTCCGTCGAGTCCCTGCTGACCAGTACGGGGATGGTGGTCGGCTCCCCCGGCTTCATGTCACCCGAGCAGGTGCGCGGGCGCGACGCGGGGCCCCGCAGCGATGTGTTCACGCTCGGGTGCGTGCTGACGTACGCCGCCACCGGGCGGCTGCCGTTCGGGCACGGAGCGAGCAACCAGCACGCGGTGATGTTCCAGATCGTCGAGGGCGAGCCCGAGCTCGACCGGCTCGACGGACTCGACGATCCCGAGCTGCTGGCGTTCGTCGTGCGCTGCCTGACCAAGGACGTCGAGCAACGGCCGGACGTGGAAGAGCTGTTGGCCGACCCGGGCTGGGAGCGGTCGGCCCGCTCCCCGCGCCGCTCCTGGCTGCCCGCCGATGTCGTCGCGCATCTGGCGCAGCAGGCCGCCGTACTCCTGGACGCGGAGGCGGAGCCGCTGCGGGAGGAGCCGGTGGACCGCGGCACGTTCCCGCTGCGCGCGCAGGCGGGCGGGGGCGACGGCGCGGCCGGTACCGAAGTCGGGGCCGTGGGGGCCACGGGAGTCCACGGGGGCGCCGGAGCAGCCGGGGCCCCTGGAGCCGCCGATGCGACACGGCGGAGTCGGCACCGGCGCAAACGTGGCCTCTTCGTGGCGCTGCCGGTCGTGGCGGTCCTGACGGTCGGCGGAGGAACCGCCCTGCTGATCCAGCCCTTCGGCAACGGCGGCGGCAACGGCGCGGGGGCCGCACCACCGGCGAGCAGCACGACCGCGACGCCCGGCGGCGACGCCAACCGGCCCTCCGGGTCCAGCGGTTCACCGTCCGGGAGCCCGAAGCCGTCGGGCAGCCGGTCCTCCGGCGGCGGCAAGAAGGACGCCGGGAAGGACGCGGGCGCCGGGAAGAACGGTGGCGACGGGCAGAACACGGGCACCGGCTCAGGGAGTTCGGGCGGGACCGGCGCCGAGGGCGCGAGCGGGGGCGGCGGAGGCACCAGCACGTCCGGAGGCAGCTCCGGCGGCACCTCCAAAGGAGGCTCGGGGAGCACCTCGGGCGGCTCCACCGGCGGAACCACGAGTGGCGGTTCGAGCGGGGGGTCGAGCGGCGGCTCCGGTTCCAGCACCGGCGGCAGCACGAGCGGCGGATCGAGCACCACCGGAGGTTCCAGCTCCGGTTCCGGCTCCGGTTCCGGTTCCGGTTCCGGCGGCAGCACCACCGGAGGCAGCGGCTCCTCCCGCCTCGTGCCCACCTACTTCGTGGGCAGCTGGAAGTACGACGGCACGTACAACATCAACCAGCCCTCCACCGTGTACATCTCCAGCGGCGGCACCGTCCGCTTCATCACCACCAGTGTGGTGCACTGCGAGTACGTGGGACACGTGACCTCGCACGCCGACCAGGGCAGTCGGATCAACGTGAGCGCGGCCACCATGGATCCCAGCAAGTCGACCGCGGGTCCGTGCGGAAACAGCCTGGACGCCTCCTACTTCTACATTCACAACAACGGCATCCAGCACAACATCGGCCCCGCCTACGGCGACGGATACCACTACGTGCGGTCCTGAACCGACAACAACGCGAGTGCGGCGGCCTGGATCGCGGCGACAGTGGCGATCAGAGCCGGCACGGAGACGTCGTAGAGGGCGCCGGTGAGCGCGCCGCCCGCGAGCGCGGCGCCGCCCATGACCCCGGCGAAGATCCCGTACGCCGTGGCGCGGCGCCCCACGGGCACGAGGTCGGCGACGGTGGCGCGCAAGGTGGCCTCCTGGACACCGACGGCTCCGCCCCACACCAGCGCGCCGAGCACGACGAGCCACACCGTGTCGGTGAACGCCAGGGCGGGCACGGCGGCGGAGAGCAGCGGCAGCACGGCGAGGACGCGGGCGCCCCACCGGTCGTACAGCCACCCGGTGGCGAGCGCGGCGACGGCGTCGGCGGCCATGGCGGCGGCGTACAGGACGGGCACGGCCGCGGTGGGCAGCAGATCGCGTTCGACCAGGTGGTAGGAGAGCACGCCGAAGGTGGCGAAACCGGTCAGGGTGGTGGCGGTGAAGACGGCATACGTCCAGAACGCACGCGGCAGCCGCGGCCGCACGGCCCCGACCTCACCGTTCTCAGCCTTGCCGTTCTCAGCGCTGCCGTTCTCAGCGCTGCCGTTCTCCGCCTCCCCGTTCTCCGCCTCCCCCTTCCCCTCCTCGTACGCGACAGGGTCCGGCACTCGCGCCCGCAACCACACCAGCAGTACGAGGGCGGCGGCGCCGGGCAGGGCGAGCACGCCGAGGGCCGGGGCGTAGTCGTCGTGGGAGACCGCGAGGATCGCGGCCACCGTGAGCGGGCCGAGCAGCGCGCCCACCTGGTCCATCGCCTCGTGCACGGCGAAACCGCGGCCCCGGCCGGTGGCGGCCGTGGCGTGGGACAGGAGGGTGTCCTTGGCCGGGGAGCGGACGGCCTTGCCGACCCGCTCTGCGACCACCAGCGCGCACGCCGCCCACAGCGCTCCGGTCAGGCCGAGGAACGGTACGGCGAGCGCGGTCAGCGCATACCCGGCGATCGTCCAGGTCCAGAACCGCCGGGTACGGTCGGCCAGCGGACCCGACACCAGCCGAAGGCCGAGAGCCGCGGCCTCACCCGCACCGGTCACCACGCCCACGACGACGGCAGAGGCGCCGAGGTGGGCCAGGAGCGGACCGGTGACGGAGCGCGCGCCCTCGTACACGAAGTCCATCAGCAGACTGACGACACCGAAGGTCATCACGAACCGCCATGGCCGCATGCCATGCCTCATTCCCGGACCCTCCCGGCTCGGAAAACGAAGATCCCGCCCAACCCGGAGAGTTGGGCGGGACATCAAGTGCAGTGGGGTGTTCACGAACGCCTCTGATCAGGCACACGTGGAGCCTAGACGTCCCCGCGGTCACAGTAGTCCGGGCCGCCGCCACTCGGCACCGAGGACGTGGTGGTCGAGGAAGTTCAGGAACGCCTCGTACCAGACCTGGATGTGGCCCGGGGAGAGAATCCAGTGGTTCTCGTCCGGGAAGTACAGGTACTTCGCGGGCACCTCGAACCGCTGCAGATCCTGGAAGAGCGCGGCACCCTGGCCGACCGGCACGCGGTAGTCCTTCGCGCCGTGGATGACCAGCATCGGCGTACGGATCTTCGCGGCGTCCAGGTACGGGGAGTGCGCCTCGTACCGCTCGGGCCGGGTCACCGGGTCGCCGAAGATGCACTGGAAGTACCAGGGCGCGTCGGTGTCGCCCTGGAAGGACCGCAGGTCCCACAGGCCCGCGTGGCTGACGATCGCCTTGAACCGGTCGGTGCTCGTGGCGACCCGGTTGGCCATGTAGCCGCCGTAGGAGCCGCCGCCGAGCGCGGTGCGCGCGGCATCGATGTCGTCACGGGCCTCGGTCACGTCGGTCAGCGCCATCACATCGGTGTACGGGGTCCCGCCCCACTGCCCCCAGCCGCGCGCGTGGCCCTGCCGGCCGTAGCCGGTCGACAGGGCCGGGTCGGGCAGCAGCACCGCGTAGCCGCGGGCCGCGAACGGCCACGGGTTCCACCGCCAGGTCCAGGCGTTCCAGCTGCCCTCAGGCCCGCCGTGCACGGCGACGAGCAGCGGCGCGGGGTGCTCGGCCGACGCGCCCTCTGGCAGCACGAGCCAGCCGCGCAGCCGGTATCCGTCCGACGCGTCGGCGTGGACCTCCGTGAGGGTGCCCGGCAGCGCGTCGAACGCGCCGGGGGCGGGCAGTTCGACCGGCGTCTGGTCGGCGGCGCCGGCCGCGAACCTGACCGGCCGCGGCGGCGAGTCGATCGCGTTGCGCAGCGCGTACAGCGTCCGCCCGTCGGGGGCCACGCAGAGCGAGCCGTACGCGCCCGAGGCGGTGAGCCGGGTCACGGTACCGTCCGCGTCACGCCGGAAGACGGGCGCGTGCCCCTCCACGTCGGCCACGAAGAAGAGGACGTCGTCGACCGGCGAACAGACGGCGCCGACCGGCCAGTTGTCGAACCCGGGCAGCAGATCGACGGCCTCGCCGCCGCCGTCCACACCGACCCGTACGAGCGTCATGTCCATCGACTCGTCGTACGTCGGCCACGTCGCCCGCGAGCACACGACCGCCGAGCCGTCGTGCGTGAAGACCGGCGCCTCGTAGAGGTGCTCCACATCGCCCAGGACGAAGACCTCCTCGCCGGTGGCCGCGTCCGCCACCACCACGGCGGTGCGGTTCTCGGCGGGCACCCGGCCGGACACGAACCGGGTGTAGGCCACGCGCGTCCCGTCGGGCGACAGCGCCACGTCCCCGGGGTGCTCGATGCCGGCGCCCTGCCCGCCGGCGTCGACCACGGCGCCTTCGGCCCCCGGGCGCACGAAGGTGTGCTGTGCCTCGGGTCCGAGATCGCGGTCCCAGGCGCGGGTCGGCCCGCCCTCGTACAGGATCGCGGTGACCTTCGCGTCCTCGCGCGCCGTGCGCAGCTTGCCGTGCGCGTCGGCGTCGGCGGCCCCGGGCAGCAGCCCGGCGGTGTGGGCGAGCGCGCCGGAGTCCCGGGCGGCGGTGAACGCGGTGATCCCTCCGGGGTGCCGGGCCACGACGGCGGCCTCACCCCGCTCGGGCAGCGCCCACAGCGCGGCGCCCTCGTGCTTGTCCTCCTCGCCGCCGCCCTCGCCGTCGTCCTCGCGTTCCGACAGGAAGTACAGCACTCCGTCCGGGCCGAACGCGGGATCGGACTCGCCCTTCCCCGACCGGGTCAGGCGCAGCGCCTCGCGCTCCCCGGCCGGATCGATCTCCCACAGCCCGGAAACGAACCTGGTCCGGTCCTCCGAAAGTGTCTGCACGGCGGCGACGAGACGGCCGCCGTCGGCGGACAGTACAAGGGAGTTGACGCGAGGCTGGGCGAGGAACGCAGGCAGGTCGTGGAAGGCGGTCGTGCCACCGGGGATCGCAGACATGCGGACGATTCTCGCTCGCGAAGGAGACGGTGAACAGCGGATTACGGGCGCCGCTGGGCCGACGCGGGCCTCCGGGGTTCGCAGAACCGCACCATCCGCTTGTTCGTTGTGCGAGACGGTGGTTCAGCCACAGGCCGACCTGCCACCGCCGCCCGCAGGGCAGAAGATCCCCACCACCGCGTGAGACGTCGGCACTGGCCACGTGCGGGCGCAGCCTCGAACAGACCCCGGAAACGCCGAGATCCCGTCCGATCAATCAGATCGGACGGGATCTCGTCAACTCTCCCTGAGCGAACTCAAGAACAGTCGTGCAGTGGACCTGAGGGGATTTGAACCCCTGGCCCCCTCGATGCGAACGAGGTGCGCTACCGGACTGCGCCACAGGCCCTTGCAACGAGTGAAACTCTAGCATCCCGATCCGGGTGCTCGGAAATCCGCTTCCGAGCTGGTCAGCCGGGGCGGTTCCGGGCGGTCCCCGGTGGTTACTCGTTGGCGGCGCGCGGGCGGCCGTCGGTCGTGTCGTCGTACTGGTCGAAGAGCGGAGTGCGTCCGCGCTCGCGGGAGCGGCGGGCGGAGGCGGCGCGGCGGGCGTCGGTGCGGCCGTCGTCGGCAGGCTGGGCGTCGGTCCCGGCGGCCTTCGTCTCCTGGCGCTCGTCCGACTGCTGCTCGGCGGCGGAGGAACGGGCGGCGCTCCACGTCTCGGGGGCGCCGTAGTCGACGCCGCCGTCGGCGCGCGGGGCGACCGGGGCGGTCACGTACGTCGGCAGCGGCACGGGGACCGGGTCCCAGCTGTCGCCGGGGGCGGGGCGGCGCTGGCGTTCGCGCTGCTGGTCGACCCACTCGGCGTGGTCGGTCTGCTCGACGAGCGCGCGGCGGTCCGCGGCGAGCGCCTCAAGGCCCGGGTCGACGGCGGGCGGTTCACCGGCTCGGCCTTCCTCCGGGTCCTCCGCGTTCTGGGCGTCCTGGGCCGCGGTGCGCCCCGCGGCCGGCTGCCGCCTGCGGCCCCGGCCCTCGCGCAGCCGCTGTGCGGCCTGTTCCGCGCTACGGCGGTCCATGACGTAGGCGAAGCGGTGCCGTTCCTGCGCGCGCAGATAGACGATGTACGCGCTGAGCAGCGCGGCCGGCGCCGCGGGCGCCCACAGGAACGCCACGCCGCCGACCGCGGCAACGACCGCGCCGAGCGTGAAAGCGACGAAGAGCAGCACGGTGGTGCGGCGACGGCGCGCGAGCACCTTCGAGCGCCGGGCGCGTGCCTGCGCCTGGGCATGCGCCTGGGCTTGCGCGCGCGCCTGGGCCTGCGTCTGTGCCTGCGCTTGCGTGTGGGGCTGTTCCTGCGCGGGGGGCTGAGTCCGGGTCTTGGCGGGGCTGTTGGCGGCAGGTGCCGCGTGGCCACGGTGGCCCCTGTGGTCTCGGTGGCCCCTGTGGTCCCCTTCGCCGGACGGGGGCGCGACGAAGGCCCGGACGTCCACCGGATCGGTGGGTGCGTCCGGGTCGACCGGGTCGCCCCGCCGCTCGTCCGTCTCGGGCGAGCGCGCCTGCAGGTCCTTGGCGTACCGGCGCTCCATACCCGCCCGACCCGAGAGGAGTCGGATGGCGGTGCTGAAGCGTTCCGTCGGACGGGCTTCGTTCAGCTCGTCCTGCCTACGGAGCCACATCGGCACCAAGTAGGCGGCCCAGGCCCCGACGATGACTGCGTAGATGAGGCCGCTGCTGCTCACGTCTCACACCGTAGAGGGGTTTGCGCGAGGGCATCCGCCAATTGAGCCGGTGTGTCGCACGATCTGGCTGATATTTCGAAATTTTTTTGCGACTCATGCGATCAACAGGTCGCTCAGGTCGGGAATTCATTGACCTGGGCGAGCCGACGCCGATCAAATTCGAACATTTATTTCATTTGGAGGGGGCTCCGGGATCCGCCGTGCTCTGGCCGGTCGGACCTGCGCTGTTGTCGCGCCCCTCGGCACGGAGCCGGCGCCTGCGGCGCTTGACGAGGCCCTCGGGGACCTCCTCGGCCGTGAGGGCGAAGACGAGGTGGTCACGCCAGGCGCCGTCGATGTGAAGATAGCGTGGACGGAGCCCTTCCTCGCGGAATCCGAGTTTCTCCACGACCCTGCGGCTCGGCCCGTTCTCCGGGCGAATGCAGACCTCGATGCGGTGCAGGCCCACCGTACGGAAGCAGTGGTCGACGGCGAGAGCGACCGCGGTCGGCATGACTCCGCGCCCGGCCACGGCCTGGTCCACCCAGTAGCCGACGTGCGCCGAGCACATGGACCCCCAGGTGATCCCGGCGACCGTCAGCTGCCCGACCAGGCGGCCCTGGTACTCGACGACGAACGGCAGCATCCGCCCCGCGTTCGCCTCCGAGCGCAGATGGCGCACCATCTGCCGGTACGTCGGCCGGTGGGCGATCGGGCCGCTCGGCGTGGGGGGCGGGATGGTCGCCTCCCAGGGGCGCAGCCAGTCGCGGTTGCGCCGGTTCACCTCGCGCCAGGCCCGCTGGTCGCGCAGCTTTATCGGACGGAGGGCGACATCGCCTTCCGTCAGGACGACGGGCCATGACGGGCTGTTCAGTGCGCACCCCCGGCGGCATGGGCATCGGGTCTGCCCGGGCTTCCTTGACCGGCGTCAGGACCGTCGGCGCCGCTGCCGGAGCCGTCGGTTCTGGGATGGTCGCCGCCGCGGAGCTGGTCGACGGCGTGCACCAGGAGCGGCTCCAGGACCGCGAGGCCGTCCTTCACTCCGCCGCTGGAACCCGGCAGGTTCACGATCAGTGTGCGCCCGGCGACCCCGGCGAGGCCACGGGAGAGCGCGGCGGTCGCCACTTTCTGCCTGCCGTAGGCGCGGATCGCCTCCGGGATGCCGGGCACCGCGTGGTCGATCACGCGGGCGGTCGCCTCAGGGGTGCGGTCGGTGGGCGAGATGCCGGTGCCGCCGGTGGTGACGACGACGTCGTACGCGGCCTCGACCGCGGCCCGCAGGGCGGCCTCCACCGGATCGCCGTCCGGCACGACCTGGGGCCCCTCGACCGTGAACCCCATGGCCCGCAGTCCCTCCGCGATCAGAGGCCCGCCCTTGTCCTCGTAGACCCCGGCGGCGGCCCGGTTGGACGCGGTGACGACCAGCGCGCGACAGGCGCCCGCCGCCTTGCCGTGCCCGTGAGTCGTCGGCGTCATGGTCACGGCCTGCTCCAGTCGCCCGACTTGCCGCCCGTCTTCTCCTCGACCCTCACGTCCGTGATGACCGCCCCCTTGTCGACCGCCTTGACCATGTCGACGACCGTGAGCGCCGCGACCGAGACGGCGGTGAGAGCCTCCATCTCGACGCCCGTACGGTCCGTCGTCCTCACGGTGGCCGTGATCTCCACGGCGTCGTCGGCCACCGAAAGATCTAGTTTCACACCGGACACTGACAACGGGTGGCACAGCGGGATCAGGTCGGGCGTGCGCTTGGCCCCCATGATCCCGGCGATACGGGCCGTGGCGAGCGCGTCGCCCTTGGGCACGCCCTCGCCGCGCAGCAGCTCGACGACGCGCGGCGATACGCGGACCCGGCCGCTGGCGCGGGCGGTGCGCGCGGTGACGTCCTTCTCCGACACGTCCACCATGCGGGCGGCGCCCGCCTCGTCGATGTGGGTGAGTCGGTCCTGCGAGGTGCTCATGGTGCTGGGCGCTCCCGATCCGAGCCGAAGAGCCCTGCGCGGTGCGGCGCGCCGGACAGTTGTGCGCGACACGCTATCGCGCCCTTCGGCCGACCGGTGGGCAGGGCGGCCGACGGGGAGCGACGCGCCCCCTCGGCAGCCGGGCAGCGCCCCGCCCCTCAGCCGAGCAGCACCACGTCCACCTCGGTGCCCGGCTCCACCGACGTCACGGCCTCGGGCACCACGATCAGCGCGTCGGCCTGGGCGAGCGCGGCGATGAGGTGCGAGCCGGAGCCGCCGACGGGGTCGATCGCGCCCGCCCCCGCGTCGTACGCGCCGCGCAGGAACTGGCGTCGCCCCGCGGGCGAGGTCAGCGCCTTGTCGCTGCGCAGTACCGCGCGCGTGGTGGGGCGGTGCACGGCGTCCCCCGCGAGCCCCATCAGGGTGCGGATCGCGGGCCGGACGAAGAGCTCGAAGGAGACGTACGAGGAGACGGGGTTGCCCGGCAGGGCGAGCAGCGGGGTGTGGTCGGGGCCCACCGAGCCGAAGCCCTGCGGCTTGCCGGGCTGCATGGCGAGCTTGCGGAACTCGACGCCGCCGCCCGCGCCGAGGCCGCTCTCCTCGTCCGGGTCACCGATGCCGCTCAGGGCCTCCTTGACCACGTCGTACGCGCCGACGCTGACGCCGCCCGTGGTGACGATGAGGTCGGCGCGGATGAGCTGGTCCTCGATGGTGGAACGGAGTGTCTCGGCGTCGTCCGAGACGGCGCCCACGCGGTAGGCGAGGGCTCCGGCGTCGCGGGCGGCGGCGGCCAGGGCGAAGCTGTTGGAGTCGTAGATCTGGCCCTGGCCGAGCGCTTCGCCGGGCTGGACGAGTTCGCTGCCGGTGGAGACGACGACCACGCGCGGGCGCGGGCGCACGCGCACGGTGCCGCGGCCGATGGCGGCCAGGAGCGCGATCTGGGGCGGCCCGAGGACCGTGCCCGTGCTCAGGGCGCGGTCCCCGGCCCGTACGTCGCTGCCCTGCGCGCGTACGTGCGCGCGTGCGGCGGCGGGGCGGTGGACGCGGACCTCGCCGAAGGCCGCCTCGGGGGCGGCGCTGTGGGCGCGCATCCCGGAGACCGGTCCGCCGCCGAGCCCGCCGTCGGTCCACTCGACGGGGACGACGGCCTCGGCGCCGGGCGGCACGGGGGCGCCGGTCATGATGCGGGCGGCCTGTCCGGGGCCGACGGCGGGCTGTTCGGCCTGGCCCGCGGCGACGTCGCCGATCACGGTGAGCACGGCGGGGTACTCCTCGCTCGCGCCCGCGACGTCGGCGACGCGCACGGCGTACCCGTCCATGGAGCTGTTGTCGAACGGGGGCAGCGAGACCGGCACCGTCACGTCCTCGACCAGCACGCAACCCTGGGCGTCGAGGAGTTGCAGCTCGATGGGGTCGAGCGGCTGCACAGTGCTGAGGATGTCCTCCAGGTGCTCGTCCACGGACCACAGCTGGCCGGGACTGGCTGAGGGCACAGACGGCCCGGACGGCACGGACGGCGGGGTCGCGCTGCTCAAGGTCCTACATCTCCTCGGTGACGTAACGGTGAAGCCAGGTCCGGAAGTCCGGGCCCAGGTCCTCACGTTCGCACGCGAGTCTGACAATGGCACGCAGATAGTCGCCGCGGTCGCCGGTGTCGTAACGGCGGCCCTTGAAGACCACACCGTGCACCGGACCGCCGATCTTCTCGTCCGCCGCCAGCTGTTGCAGCGCGTCCGTCAACTGGATCTCGCCACCACGGCCCGGCTCGGTCCCCCGCAGCACCTCGAAAACATGCGGATCAAGAACGTACCGGCCGATGACCGCGTAGTTCGACGGCGCGTCCGACGGCTCCGGCTTCTCCACCAGACCCGTCACCTTCACCACATCACCGTCCTCCGTGGCCTCCACCGCCGCACACCCGTACAAATGAATCTGCGACGGCTCCACCTCCATCAACGCGATCACACTCCCACCGCGCTCCTCCCGCACCCGCACCATCCGCGCCAGCAACGGATCCCGCGGATCGATCAGGTCATCACCCAACAGCACCGCGAACGGCTCGTTC
>NZ_JAPHNL010000094.1 GCF_026274175.1 Streptomyces beihaiensis | reverse complement strand
CGCCTCGTCCGCCGCCCGGATCACCGCGAACGCGGCCCGCGGCGCCGACCCGGGCGCCCTGCCCGCGAAGCTCACCCCGGCCCACCGCGCCCAGCTGCTGCGCGCGGCCGACGCCGGCAAGGCGAGGACCGCGAAGCGGCTCGGTCTGGGCGCCAAGGAGAACCTCGTCGTCCGTGACGTGGTCCAGGACCGGGACGGCACCACCTTCACCCGCTACGAGCGCACCTACGACGGGCTTCCCGTGCTCGGCGGCGACCTGATCGTCGACACCGCCAAGTCCGGCGCCCAGCAGGGCGTGACGAAGGCGTCGAGGGCCAGGCTCCAGGGCGTACCGCTCACGGCGCACGTGAAGGCGGCCACCGCGAAGAAGCAGGCGCTACGCCTGGCCACGGCCGACGGGGCGAAGAACGCCTCGGCCGACAAGGCGCCCCGCAAGGTCGTGTGGATGGGCCAGGGCGCCCCGGACGGCAAGCCCACCCTCGCGTACGAGACCGTGGTCGGCGGCCTTCAGGACGACGGCACCCCCAACGCCCTGCACGTCATCACCGACGCGGCCACCGGCAAGAGGCTCCACGAGTGGCAGGCGGTCCAGACCGGCACGGGTCACACCATGTACAGCGGTGACGTCACCGTCGGCTCGTCGCAGTCCGGTTCGTCGTACGTCCTCGACGACACCACGCGCGGCGGCCACAAGACGTACAACCTGAACGGCGGCACCTCCGGCACCGGCACCCTGTTCAGCAACTCCACCGACGTCTGGGGCAACGGCAGCGCGTCCGACCCCGAGACGGCGGGCGCCGACGCCGCGTACGGCGCGCAGGAGACGTGGGACTTCTACAAGAACGTCTTCGGCCGCAGCGGCATCAGGGGCGACGGCGTCGGCGCGTACAGCCGGGTGCACTACAGCAGCGGTTACGTCAACGCGTTCTGGGACGACAGCTGCTTCTGCATGACCTACGGCGACGGGCAGAACAACCAGCACCCGCTCACCTCGCTCGACGTCGCCGGACACGAGATGACCCACGGCGTCACCTCCGCCACCGCCGGCCTCAACTACAGCGGCGAGTCCGGCGGCCTCAACGAGGCCACCAGCGACATCTTCGGCACCGCCGTCGAGTTCTACGCGAACAACCCGTCCGACCCGGGCGACTACCTCATCGGCGAGAAGATCGACATCAACGGCGACGGCACACCGCTGCGCTACATGGACAAGCCCAGCAAGGACGGCTCGTCCAAGGACTACTGGTACTCGGGGATCGGCTCGACCGACGTGCACTACTCCTCGGGTCCGGCCAACCACTTCTTCTACCTGCTCAGCGAGGGCAGCGGCAGCAAGGTCATCAACGGCGTCAGCTACGACTCGCCGACCTCGGACGGTCTGCCGGTCACCGGCATCGGCCGGGACAAGGCCGAGCTGATCTGGTACAAGGCGCTCACCACGCAGTTCACGTCGACGACGGACTACGCGGGCGCCCGCGCCGGAACGCTCGCGGCCGCCGCGGCGCTGTACGGCAGTTCGTCCGCCGAGTACGCGGCGGTGCAGGACGCGTGGGCCGGTGTGAACGTCGGCTCCCGCTCCGGCGGCGGCGACCCGGGCACCGGCACCACGTTCACCAACGACACGAACGTGGCGATCCCCGACTACCCGGGCCCGGCGGTCACCTCGTCCGTCACGGTCTCCGGCATCGGCGGCAACGCGCCCACCGCCCTGAAGGTCGGAGTGGACATCGTGCACACCTGGAGCGGTGACCTCCAGGTCGATCTGATCGGCCCGAGCGGCACGGCGTACCGGCTGCACGACTCGCAGTACGACCCGACGCCCGACATCCACACCACGTACACGGTGGACGCGTCGAGCGAACCGGCCGACGGGACCTGGAAGTTGAGGGTCCAGGACCTCGGACCGCAGGACACCGGCTACATCGACAGCTTCAAGCTGACGTTCCCGTAGGTCTGTCGCGGCCTGCCGCCGCGCGCCCCGGAGCGGCTCGATCGTAAGAATTCGTTCGCTGGGCGGTCGTCAGTTTTCGCCCAGCGGACGAATTCCGGCCAACTTACGATCGCGTACATGACATCTCTGGTCTTCAACTGTCACTGTGTGCGGCACGGCAAAGCTCACCCCCCACCCACAAGGAGCTTTCTTCGTGACCTCTCACATATCCCGTCACGTTTCCCGTAAGCGCACAACTCTGGCCCTTGCAACGGCCGTTGCCGCCGGCGCCCTCCTCACCGGCACGCTCGCCGCCTCCGGCGCACAGGCCGAGACGGCCACGCCGTCCGCCCCCACCGCCGCCCCGATGTCGCTCAGCGGCAAGGCCCACGCCGGCCTCGTCAAGGACGCACAGGCCGAGGCGGCCGACACGGCGAAGGCGCTGAAGCTCGGATCGAAGGAGAAGCTCGTCGTCCGCGACGTGGTCAAGGACCGCGACGGCACGACCCACACCCGCTACGAGCGCACCTACGACGGCCTTCCCGTCCTCGGCGGCGACCTGATCGTCCACACCTCCAAGTCCGGCGCCCGCGAGGGCGTCACGCGCGCCACGCACAGGTCCATCGACGTCGCCACCACCGGCGCCACGCTGAAGGCCGCGCCGTCGGGCGCCCGCAAGGTCGTCTGGGCCGCCTCCGGAACGCCGAGACTGGCCTACGAGAAGGTCGTCGACTCGACCGACGCGGACGGCACTCCGAGCCGCCTGCACCTCATCACGGACGCACGGACCGGCAAGAAGATCTACCAGTACGACGACATCAGGACCGACACCGGCACCGGCAACTCCCAGTACAGCGGCAAGGTCGGCATCGGCACCACCAAGACCGGCTCGGGCTACGCGCTCACCGACGCCACACGCGGCGGCCACTCCACGTACAACCTGGGCGGCGGCTCGTCGGGCAAGGGCACGCTGTTCACCGACTCCGACGACACGTGGGGCGACGGGACGGTCAACGACCCGGCGACCGCGGGCGTCGACGCCGCCTACGGCGCGCAGGAGACCTGGGACTTCTACAAGAAGACCTTCGGCCGCAGCGGCATCAGGGGCGACGGCAAGGGCGCGTACAGCCGGGTCCACTACGGCAACGCGTACGTCAACGCGTTCTGGGACGACAGCTGCTTCTGCATGACCTACGGCGACGGGCAGAACAACCAGCACCCGCTCACCTCGCTCGACGTCGCCGGACACGAGATGACCCACGGCGTCACCTCCGCCACCGCCGGCCTCAACTACAGCGGCGAGTCCGGCGGCCTCAACGAGGCCACCAGCGACATCTTCGGCACCGCCGTCGAGTTCTACGCGAACAACCCGTCCGACCCGGGCGACTACCTCATCGGCGAGAAGATCGACATCAACGGCGACGGCACACCGCTGCGCTACATGGACAAGCCCAGCAAGGACGGTAGCTCGCTCGACTACTGGAGCCACCGCGCGGGCCACGTCGACGTGCACTACTCGTCCGGCATCGCCAACCACTTCTTCTACCTGCTCAGCGAGGGCAGCGGGAAGAAGACGATCAACGGCGTCGCCTACGACTCGCCGACGTACGACGGCTCGAAGGTCACCGGCATCGGCCGCGACAAGGCCGACCAGATCTGGTACAAGGCGCTCACCACGTACTTCACGTCCACGACGAAGTACAAGGACGCCCGTGCCGGCACGCTGAAGGCCGCGTCCGACCTCTACGGCGCGAACTCGGCGGAGTACAAGGCCGTCGCGGCGGCCTGGACGGCGGTGAACGTCAAGTAGCCCGCCACGGGCCAAGGGGGCGCGCGGGACCGGGTCCCGCGCGCCCCCGCACCGCGGCGATCGGGAGCATCTCCGACCCCAACAGCCGCTGTTTGCCCGATACTTGAGGGATGACTGCGGAAGCCGAGCGCCAGCACAAGGCGCCTTCGGGGCCGGGCCCCTCAGGCGGAGTACTGCCCAGACTCGGCCGCCTCCTCGCGCTCTTCGTCCCCCCGTCCGCGCTGGCCGGCTTCTTCACCGGCTTCGTCCGCGAGCACTACCTCCTCGCCGCCGCGCTCTTCGCCGCCTACGCGGCGGCGCTGACCGCCGGCCGGTTCGCCGTCGGCTTCGTCCGCGATCTCGTCATGCTGCGCCGCGGACGCTGGCTGGACAGCGCGGACAGCGCCCTCACCCGCCGCCTGAGCAACTTCCGGCGCGTGTACACCCAGTACCTCGCGCAGAGCCTGCGGGTCATGGACCAGAAGGGACTGGCCACCATCGGGCACTACGCGCCCGAACTCGACGAGGTCTACGTCAACGTCAGCCTCGCCTTCCGGGCCCCCGGCCTGATCCCCGAGGACGTGCTCACCGACCACCCCTCCGACGAACGGCGCTCGATCACCGACTTCCTCGACCACGAGCGCGGCACCGTCCTCGCCGTCGTCGGCGCGCCCGGCACCGGCAAGACCACGCTCCTGCGGCACACGGCCCGCCGCGCCTGCCTGGCCAAGGAGCGCCCGCGGCGCGACGTTCCCGTGCTGCTGTACCTGCGCGGCATCGCGGACGACCTCGTGGCCGACGAACGGCTGCCGCTCGCCGAGGTGATCCGGTCGGGACTGGGACGGTACAAGCAACAGGAACCGGCCGGCTGGTTCGAGGAGCGCCTGGAGGCCGGTGAGTGCCTCATCCTCCTCGACGGTCTCGACGAGGTCGCCGACCAGCTGACCCGCCGCGTCGTCGTCAGCTGGGTCGAGCGCCAGATCAAGGACTACCCGGGCAACGACTACGTCATCACGTCCCGCCCCCGCGGCTATCTCAGCGCGCCCGTCGAGGGCGCCACGGTCCTGCAGACACGCCAGTTCACCGACGACCAGATGGCCCGGTTCATCCACAGCTGGTACCTGGCCGTCGAGCGGCACGCGAGCCCCGAGGGCGCCGAGGACGTCACCGGGCGCGCCGAGGAGCAGGCCACGGACCTGCTCGCGCGGCTGCGCGCCAACCCCGGACCTGTACGACCTGACGGTGAACCCGCTCCTGCTCACCATGATCGCCAACGTGCACCGCTACCGGGGCGCCCTGCCCGGCAGCCGCGCCGACCTGTACCGGGAGATCTGCCAGGTGATGCTCTGGCGGCGGCACGACGCCAAACAGCTCGTGGTGCAGCCGCGCGGCACGCAGAAGGAGACGGTCCTGCGGGAGTTGGCGTACGTGATGATGAGCGCGCGCACCGCCACCCTGACGCGCGACGCCTGCGAGGACGCGCTGCGCCAGGTGCTGCCCCGGGTCTCCGCCCAGCTGACGGCCGCGGCCTTCCTCGACGACGTGAGCTCGAACGGACTGCTGGTGGAGCGGGAAAGGAGCCTGTTCGGCTTCGCGCACCTCACCATCCAGGAGTACCTCGCGGCCGAGCACATCCGCGAGAAGAGTCTGGTCCAGACGCTGGTCGCAGCCGTCGAGGACGACTGGTGGCGCGAGTGCACCCTGCTGTACGCGGCGGGGGCGGACGTCGGCCCGCTGGTGCAGGCGTGCCTGGACGTGGGCAGTGTCTCGGCGCTGGCCCTCGCGTTCGAGTGCGCCGAGGAGGGCAACGAGCTGGACCCGGAACTGCGGGACCGTCTGGAGCAGTTGCTGGAGGCGCCGACGGACACCCCCTTCGACGACGAGCACCGCAAGCTGGTCGACGGTGTCTTCGTGCTGCGGCGGCTGCGGGGCACCAAACAGGTCGGCGGCGGACGGCTGTGCCCACCGGTCGACGCCCGGACCTACGCCCGTTTCCTGCGCGACCGGGGCGGCTGGGACGGGATGACGCGGCCCGACGCCGCCGACGTCCCCGGCGACGACGAGGCGGTGACCGGAGTCAGGTGGCTCGACGCCCACGAGTTCACCACCTGGGTGAACGACACCGTGGGCGGCCCGGCCCGGTTCCGGCTGCCGCACGCCGCGGAACTGGGCGAACAGCAGGTGTACGACGTGTGGACCGCGGACCCGCCGGTCGACGGCCAGGCCCCGCTGTGGGTCTGGCCGGGCCACCGGGACCCGCGCCGCGTGACGTCCGAGCAGCTCCAGGCCCGCATCCGGGAGGACATCGCCGGCCCGGCGCTCGCCGTCAGCATGCGCACGGCGATACTCGTCATGCGGGTGCGCCGGGCGGCGAGGCTGGTGGTGCGGCTGACCACCGACGCCGAGCGGGCGCCCAGCGCCCAGTGGGCCCATCTGGAGCAGACGCTGACCACGCTGTACCGCAACACCGTCGCCTTCGCGCCGGACTTCGCCCTGGGCGTGGCGGGCGACGACGTCGAGCGGGTCGACGCCGTCGCCCGCCACGCCCGCCAGCTGGACCTCGACGACTACCTCCGCTTCATCACGCTCCTGGAGGAGGACGTCCTGCGCGAACTGGGCCCGCTGCCCGAGCTGGTGCTGGCGGGCAGGCCGCCGGGGGCGCTGCGCGGCGCCTGGCACGGCGTGCAGGAGACGGTCCGGAGTCTGTCGGCACCGGGCCCCGACCAGAAGCGGCGGCAGCGCCGCCCGCACCTGGACCTCGTGGAACAGGCGCTCGTCGGTGACCTCGGCGGCCGCGTCCACCCCGACCGCAGGGCCGCGCACCTGCTCGGCCTCCGCGGTGATGTGTACGCCCTCGACGTGGGCCGTGCCCTGTCCGGCGCGGCGTCCCGCTACTCCGCCCGGCTGCACCACACCACCGGGATGTCGCCGTCCATGCCGCGCGGTCAGGTCCCCTTCGACCTGCCGCTCGGCGCCGAGCCGGAGTGGATCGCCGAGCCGCACCAGGCCGCCCAGCGGATCGGGTCGTTGGCCCACCACGTCGTCGAGGCCATCGGCGACCAGCCCGGGTCCCGCTTCCTGAGCGACCAGGCCAGGGTCGTCGACGAGCACGCGATGTCGCTGCTGCTGCGCGGGCACCGTCCCGACCCGCACGCCTTCCAGCAGGCCAGGCTGGCCCTGGCGATCCTGGCCGCCGAGGCGGACCTCCAGCACATCGGAGGGGACGGCCCCGCCGGGGTGGCGGAGGTCTTCCGGCGCGCCACCGCCTCGCTGGCCTGGCTGGAGGACCGCTACGCCAGGAGGCGCCCGGCCTCGGAGGGCATCGTGCTGCTCGCCCTCGGCTGACGCCCGCACCGCCGCACCGCGTCACGCCTCACCGCATCAGCACCCCGGCTCCCTCTCCCGAGGCCCGGGACGCCACCGCGAGCAGCCCGGTCTCGGCCGGAGAGGCGAGCAGCGGGTGGGCGGGCAGGATGCGGACCGTGTAGCCGTACGGGCCCGTGCGGTGCAGCGGGAGGGGGCCCTCGTAGCACCAACGGGCCTCGGTGTCGGGGCCCGACACCGGTTTGAGCGGGACCGTCGTGGCGTCCGTGATCCGGTCCTCGGCGTCCACCCGGCCGGCCACCACCTGCACCTCCACGTCCTCGGGGCCCAGGCCGCCGAGGGCCGCCACGACCCGGAGGCCCAGCGTGGCACCCAGCTCGGCGGTGGCACCGGTCGCCGCGGCGGCCTCCACGTGGTCGACCGAGACACCCTGCCAGGCCGCGCGCGTCCGGGCCTTCCAGGCCGCCAGCTCCCGTGCCGCGTCCGGGGTCAGGGCCCGGTGGGCGTGGGCGGCGGGGACGTAGAGACGCTCCACGTACTCGCGGACCATGCGCTCGGCGTGCACCTTCGGGCCGAGCCGGGTGAGGGTCGAGCGGACCATGCCGATCCACCGGTCGGGCAGGCCGTCCGCCCCCCGCTCGTAGAACCGGGGTGTCACCCGGCGTTCCAGCAGGTCGTACAGGGCGGCGGCCTCCAGGTCGTCGCGGCGGTCGTCGTCGGTGGCGGCGCCGTCGGCCGTGGGGATCGCCCAGCCGAAGTCGGGCCCGTACCATTCGTCCCACCAGCCGTCCAGGACGGACAGGTTGAGGCAGCCGTTGAGAGCCGCCTTCATGCCGGACGTGCCGCATGCCTCCAGCGGACGCAGCGGGTTGTTGAGCCAGACGTCACAGCCCGGGTAGAGAGTGCGGGCCAGAGCCATGCCGTAGTCGGGCAGGAAGACGATGCGGTGGCGCACCCGCGGGTCGTCGCTGAACCGCACCAGCTCCTGGATGAGCCGCTTGCCGCTGTCGTCGGCGGGGTGCGCCTTGCCCGCGACGACGATCTGCACCGGACGCTCCGGATCGAGCAGCAGCCGCGTCAGCCGGTCGGGGTCGCGCAGCATCAGCGTGAGCCGCTTGTAGGAGGGGACGCGGCGGGCGAAGCCGATGGTCAGGACGTCGGGGTCGAGGACGCCGTCGATCCAGCCGAGTTCGGCGCCGCCCGCGCCGCGCCGGCGCCAGGACGCGGCGAGCCGCCCCCGCACGTCCTCGACCAGCCGCCCGCGCAGCATCCGGCGCAGCGCCCACAACTCCTGGTCGGACGTCCTGTCGATCACATCGGTCTCGGCGACCTCGGGCGCCACCCAGGTGGGCGCGTGCACGCCGTTCGTCACGGAGGTGATCGGCACCTCCTCGGGGTCGAACCCGGGCCAGAGCCCCGCGAACATCCCGCGGCTGACACTGCCGTGCAGGGTGGACACGCCGTTGGCGCGCTGAGCCAGGCGCAGCCCCATCACCGCCATGTTGAAGACGTTCGGGTCGCCGCCCGGGTACGTCTCCGTGCCGAGCGCGAGGACGCGTTCGACGTCGAGGGCGGGCAGTTCGGCGGCCGGGCCGAAGTGCCGGGCGACCAGCTCCCGGTCGAACCGGTCGATCCCGGCCGGGACGGGGGTGTGCGTGGTGAACACGGCACCGGCCCGCACCGCTTCGAGCGCGGCGTCGAAGGCGAGGCCGCCCGCGACGAGTTCGGCGATCCGCTCCAGGCCGAGGAAACCGGCGTGGCCCTCGTTGGTGTGGAACACCTCGGGCGCCGGGTGCCCGGTGAGCCGGCAGTAGGCGCGCACGGCGCGCACCCCGCCGATGCCGAGCAGTATCTCCTGCAACAGCCGGTGCCCGCTGCCGCCGCCGTAGAGCCGGTCGGTGACCTCGCGCTCGTGGGCGCTGTTCGCCTCGACGTCCGAGTCGAGCAGAAGCAGCGGCACCCGACCGACGCGGGCCTGCCAGACGTGGGCGAGCAGCCGCCGCCCGTCCGGCAGCGCGAGCGCGACGCGCACGGGCCGCCCGTCCTCCTCGCGCAGCAGCGTGAGCGGCAGTTCGTCCGGATCGACGACCGGGTACGTCTCCTGCTGCCAGCCGTCCCTGGACAGCGACTGCCGGAAGTAGCCGTGCCGGTAGAGCAGTCCTACGCCGATGAGCGGCACCCCGAGGTCGCCGGCGGCCTTGAGGTGGTCACCGGCGAGGATGCCGAGCCCGCCGGAGTACTGCGGGAGGGCGGCGGCGATGCCGAACTCCGGCGAGAAGTAGGCGACGGCTTCCGGCAACCGGCCGGGTCCCTGTCCGGGCCCCTGTCCAGGCCCCTGTCCGTGCCCTTGTCGCTGGTACCAGCGGTCGTCTTCCAGATAGCGGTTCAGATCGTCGCCGACGGCGGCGAGTTCCGTCAGAAACCCTTCGTCCGCAGCGAGTTCAGCCAACCGCTCGGGCGGCACATCGCCGAGCAGCCGCACCGGATCGCGGCCGGAGGCGGCCCAGCGGTCCGGGTCGACGGCGGCGAACAGGTCACGGGTGCGGGCGTGCCAGGACCAGCGCAGATTGTGGGCCAGCTCGTGCAGCGGGGCGAGGGGTTCGGGCAGGACCGGGCGGACGGTGAATCGACGGATGGCCTTCACGGATCGGTTCCTTTCGCGCGGCGGGCGGCCGCCCGCCCGTCCCGTCAGGCGATGGCCGCGCCGGTGCCCCGGGCGCCGCCGATGTAGTCGGTCAGGGCCGAGTCGTCGTACACGGAGATGTCCACGTAGGCGCCCTCCGGGATGGAGAAGTCCTTGACGGTCTTGTCCACGACGGCGCTGGTGCCCGGCGCGTGGTAGGTGCCGAGGTTGTGGGTGGTGCCGTCGTACGAGTACGTGACGTGCACGTAGAACGTGTCGCCGTCGTTCTTCGTGTCGTAGACCCACAGTTTCTCGCCGTAGGGGTGGAACTCGACCTTGCCCACGTACCAGCCGTTCTCCCGCAGCTCCAGCTTGACCGCGTAGCCGCCCGCGTCGTGCGCGAAGTACGTGCCGTCGAACGGGTCGGAGAGGCTGCACGGGCAGTAGTCCGTGTCCCGGTAGATCGCCTTGACGTCCGGGTCGGGGCTGTATGCCTGGGCCGGTGCGGCGGCCGTGCCGACCAGGGCCGCGAGCGCGGCCGACGCCGCGGTGAGGAGCCCGGCGAGCCGACGTGTCGCTCTCATCTCTTCTTCTCCCCCGTGAGTTCTCGCCGCGCGCCCTCGGGCGAGGGCGCCGCGCCCCGGATGCCGGGGTCCGTTCAAGATGACAGATCCACCGGCCCCGTACCAGGGCGCAACGCCCACACCGCCCGGAACCGGTCAGTCCGCCTGAACCGTCACGAACACGCTCCGCACACGCCGCCCGTCGGCGCCCTCCCACTCGGCCGTCACCTCGCCCGCGGCGCCCGGCGCCGTGGACCCGGCCTCCAGTACGCGCACGATCTCCGGCACCGGCGCTCCGTCCGCCGCCGCGACCTCGGCGAGCCGCGCGTGGACGGTCGGGTCGAGGGCGCCGTCGACGCCCTGCGCGTGCACCGGGACCTCGCCCCTGAGCAGGGCGGCCAACTGGGTGCGAAGCAGTGGGTCGTGGGCGCCGTCGTAGATCCAGCGCGCCCCGAGGACGCCGTGCTCGGTGGTGCCGACGAGCGCGCCGTCGGGGGCGTCCGGCAGCGGCGCGCCCCGGTAGCTCATCGGCACGTGGTACGTCACCGGCTCGGGCCCGGAGGTGTCGGTCACGGCCATGAACTCCATCCCGACCTGACCGGCCGGGTCGTCCAGCCGGAAGCCGCCCGCCTTGGTGAGCTCCGGCCTGCCGGTGCCGCGATACCAGGGCTGCTTCGGCAGCCACTGGGTGAGGAGTTCGAGTTTGGAAGGCTTGAGAGTGGTGCGGTGAATGATCGACATGACGTTCATCCTGCCCGCCGCACGACGGCGGGGCCACGCCGTTCTCGACGATCCGGACTTGTCTGTGCGCGTACGTGCGAGTAGGTAACGCAGGAGCGGATTGCCCGCCGGGTGACCGTGGAAGGATTGCCCGGTACGTCGTCAGCACATCCGTAACTCGATCACTCAGTACGTCGGTACGGCCCCGCGCGACCCTCTCCCACAGAGCATCGTCTTCGCAACCGAATCTCCGCGGACAGGAGCGGTCATGCCCGCACAACGCCCGTCGCCCTCAGCCGCCCGCAACCCCGCCACAGCGCGCAGACCGACGGCGCCGCGCGCACCCGCTGCGGCCCCCTCGCGCCCGAGCGGCGGTGGCCCGCCGGTCACCACAGGCCGGATACCGGTGCGTGACGTCCGCCCCGTCGTCGATGGGGCCCGGCGCCCCGCCAAGGCCGTCGTCGGCGAGACGTTCCAGGTCACGGCGACCGTGTTCCAGGAGGGGCACGACGCCGTCGCGGCCAACGTCGTGCTGCGCTCGCCGGCCGGCCGGGCGGGCCCCTGGACCCCGATGCGCGAGCTCGCCCCCGGCAGCGACCGCTGGGGCGCCGACGTCACGCCGGACGCGCCCGGCCGGTGGACGTTCCGGGTGGAGGCGTGGTCGGACCCGGTCACGACGTGGCGCCACACGGCGCGGATCAAGGTTCCGGCGGGGATAGACACCGGTCTGGTACTGGAGGAGGGCGCGGCCCTGTACGAACGGGCGGCGGCCGGGGTGCCTCGGCGGCTGCGCGGACCGGTCCAGCGGGCCGCCGCCGCGCTCCGTGACCCGGCGCTGCCACCCGCGGCCCGCCTCGCCGCCGCCCTCACCCCCGAGGTCGAGGGGGTCCTCGCCCGTCACCCGCTGCGCGAACTGGTCACGCTCGGCGACGAGTTACCGCTCCTCGTGGAACGCGAGCGGGCGTTGTACGGGGCGTGGTACGAGCTGTTCCCGCGCTCGACGGGCGGGTGGGA
>NZ_JAPHNL010000093.1 GCF_026274175.1 Streptomyces beihaiensis | reverse complement strand
CTTCCGGCCGGCACGCCGAGAGCACGCACCGGACGCCGCTCCTTGACGGGCAAACGTTGCCTGCCGGAGCACTAGCCCCGCGCTCACTGGACGGCTCGTAGCGTGAACGCCGCGGCTACTGGACGGCTCGCCTAGCGCCCGCCCCACAGCTCCAGCCTCTCTGGCGGACAGGGGCTACCCCTTGCGTCCCCACGCCGAGATCAGCGGGGACGTCGCCAGGTCCATCGCGCCCTGCTCCACGTTGGTGAGATGTCGGTCGATCTCCTCGTGCGTGGCGAGCCCCGCCTCGACCAGGGACGGGCGGGACCGCTCGACCGTCGCCGCCTCCAGCGCCGAGCAGGCACGGGACGCCAGCGGGAAGTACGCGTCGGCCTCCACCTGGCGCAGCCCCGCCTCGCGCAGCAGCTGCGGCAGCCTGCGCCCGTACGACAGGTCTGTTCCGCCGCGGGCGAGCAGTTGCAGGAATCCGTGGCGCAGACGGTTGGCCAACTGCTGTGCGGGACCGTGTTCGTCGGGGCAGAGCAACGGCTGGAGGGCCGGGTCGGCGTCCTCGACCAGGAGACGTCCGCCGGGCCGCAAGGAACGGATCATGGATGCCAACGCACGCTCCCGGTCGGGGGCATGGCCGAGCACGAGCCGGGCGTGGACCAGGTCGAACGACTCGGCCGGCGGCTCGTCCACACCGATGTCGTGTCGGCGCACTTCCACAGGGGTGCGCGGAGCGCCGGTCTGCCAGGACGTGTCGGGGGCGGTGGCGAGGACCCGGCCGGTCGGGCCGACCTTCCTGGCGAGCCATGACACCACCGACGGCCCTCCGGCGCCGACCTCCCAACAGCGCCAGCCGGAACCGATGCCGAGCCGCTCGATGTGCCGGAACGTCGTGGGGTCGAACAGGGACGAGAATGCGTCGAAGGGCTGACCCGCCTCGGGCTGCCGATTGTCGAGAAGGTACGCGTGACCACCGGTTCGCATCATGACTGGATCATTTCAGTACCTTCGTCCACCCTATGGCATTTGCCTGGTCTGCGAGCCGACGATCACTCAACTTCCGGAGCGGAACACTCCGTTCCCACAGGGGCTGACGCGGCATCGGCTCCCGCTGGCAGACTGCACGCCAGATCGCCCTCTCAGCGGGGCGGCAGCCAGGTACGGCACGTACTCACGTACGGGCCGGTACGAGTCCGACGCAAGGAGCCGATCATGTCGATGGCGGGCAACCTGCGGAAGGTGGGCCGGCTACGGAGGGTGGGCGGCCTGCGCAGAGTCGCACAGCTGACGAAGCGGCGGCGCAGGGTGGACCTCAGTCACCCGGCCCGCTCACCGCTGGGGTCGGCTGTGGTGAAGTGTGTGACGTATCGCGGCGGTGTGCGCGAGTCCGGCGGCCCGGACCTGGTCGAAGCGGTGCGTCGCGTCCGCAAGGCCGACGAGGGCTTCGTCTGGCTGGGTCTGCACGAGCCGACCGAGCTGGAGTTCGCGGACATCGCCGAACTGTTCGACCTGCACCCGCTGGCCGTGGAGGACGCGGTCCACGCACACCAGCGGCCGAAGGTGGAGCGGTACGGGCGGACGCTGTTCGCCGTCCTCAAGACGGTCTGCTACGTCGAGCACGCGACGCTCACCTCGACCAGTGAGGTCGTCGACACCGGCGAGATCATGGTGTTCGTCGGCCAGGACTTCGTGATCACGGTCCGGCACGGCATGCACGGATCGCTCGGCCCCGTGCGCGAGAACCTCGAGGCGGACCCCGAGCAACTCGGCAAGGGCCCGGCGGCGGTGCTGCACGCCATCGCGGACAGCGTGGTGGACGACTATCTGTCGGTGATCGACGACGTGCAGGCCGACATCGACGAGGTGGAGACCGACGTCTTCGCGGAGAACGGGGCACGAGCCGATCCCGGCCGCATCTACCAGCTCAAGCGGGAACTGCTCCAGCTCAAGCGGGCGGTGACGCCGCTCGCCCGACCGATACAGGAGCTCGCGGGTCGCCCCTTCCCCGTAGTGCCCGCCGAGATACAGGCGTACTTCCGTGACGTGTCGGACCATCTGCTGCGCGCGTCGGAACAGATAGCCGCCTTCGACGAACTGCTGAACTCGATCCTGCAGGCCCATCTCGCCCAAGTGACGGTCGCTCAGAACGAGGACATGCGCAAGATCACGGCCTGGGCTGCGATCGTGGCGGTACCGACGATGGGATGCGGGATCTACGGCATGAACTTCGACCACATGCCCGAACTGCACTGGCGCTTCGGCTACCCGCTCGTCCTCACGGTGATCACCGCGATATGCGTCGTGGTGTACCGAGGGTTCAAGCGGAACGGGTGGCTATGAGCTCCGGTGCGGCCGACAGCGCACGGTGCCACGCGGATCGGACCGTCGCGTCTCGGGTCGTGACGGTTCAGCGCCCCGCGTAGACCCTCCCGGCCCACGCCGCGATCTGATCGTCGGAAAGATGCCGGGCGAGATCGGCCTCGCTGATCATGCCGACGAGCTTCTTGTTCTCGATGACCGGCAGACGCCGGATCTGGTGGTCCTGCATCTCGTTCAGAACCTCGCTCACGTCGGCGCCGGAGTCGATCCAGCGCGGCGTGCCATGGGCCATCTCGCCTGCGGTGATCTTGGCCGGGTCGTGCCCCATGGCCACACAGCCGACGACGATGTCGCGGTCGGTGAGGATGCCGCACAGCCGCTCGTTGGTGTCGCTGATGGGCAGGGCGCCGACATTGAGATCGCGCATCATCTGGGCGGCGCGGTCCAGGGTCTCGTGTGCGGGGATCCACTGCGCGCCGGGGTGCATGATGTCCGCTGCCGTGGTCATGGCGTACCTCCCGTTACAGGGGTGGAGGAGAGTTTCGAGGTGGGTCGCGTGGCCTGGCCACCGTGACCGGTCCCCATTCTCGTCGCCCCCGGGGAGGAACGCATGTCATGGCGTCGACCAGGTGCTTCAGCCGCTCCACGCGGGGCGGCGCGGGTCGTCGGCACGGATCACCACGTCGGCGGCGTCCCGGGGATCGGCCTCCGTCTCGTAGCGGGTGAATGCCTCCAGCGTCCACCGTTCGGCCTCGGGGGTACGGCGGAGCAGCGCGCTCGGCGACAGATGCACATGAACGGACAGGTCAAGGGGGAACCAGTGATTCAGAAGGAACGGGCCGTGCAGCAGCAGAGCGCCGCCGGCCGCGAGCCGGACGTACGGACTGCGCGTGGCGCGATCGGTGACCGGGTCCCAGAGATCGGGCAGGATCCGGCCCGTGCCGTCGGGTTCGAGAGGACCGAACACCTCGCGCCACAGGGCACCCGTGTCGAACCAGCCGCTGTAGTACGCCTCCACGTCCTGGCGCCCGTATTCGTAGCGCAGCGAGGCGGGGCGCAGAAAGCCCTCCGTACCGACCACTTGCGCCGCGCGCCCGCGTGCCCGCAGCGCCTCCGCGACGCGGGACGCGAGGTCGCCGGGGCGGGCGGCGGGGGCTCCGTCGAAGGCGACTTTGAGCCAGGAATCGCCGTCGGCCGGCTTCAGGTCGAGCAGCCGGTCGGCGAGGACGTCGACGAGCCGTTCCCAGGTGATCGGTTCGAGTCGCACGCGGTCCATGATGCCGGGCCGCCCCGAGCGGGCATCAAGCGCGTGTGGCCCAGTCGAGGAGAGCGCATACATCTGGAGCCGGAGGACGAGGACCTCTGGTTCTCCAGCCGGTCAAGCGGCGTCGGTGCGGCACGTGCCGTGCCGGTCCGCTCCCCCTGCTCGTCCTGGAGGAGGGCCACCCGCGTTGTCTCGGCTGCGCCGACCTGGCGCACCTGGTGTATCTGCCGCGCGGCGACACGGCACTCACCCGGCGGGCGCGAGAGGAAAGCACGCTTTCGGCGGTCGTGGTGCGGTTCCATCGTCGGCGTGGCCGATACGAGCGGCAGGGTGTGCTCGTCGAGCGGGAGGCGCTCGAGCGAGCGGAGGCCCGCTGCCTGGCCGATGCGGAGGCGCGGGCACGTCGGCGGGCACGGGACGCGGCCCGGCGAGCCGCGTCGGACGCTCGCTTCGTGGCGGCGTTCGCGGCGGAGATCCGGCGGCTGTTCCCAGGCTGCCCGGCCGGGCGGGCCCTGTCGATCGCCGAGCACACCGGCGTGCGCGGCAGCGGGCGTGTGGGGCGCAGCTCCGCCGGGCGGGCCCTGTCCGAAGGTGCGGTGACGGCGGCGGTACGGGCCGCTGTGCGGCACGAGGACACGCCGTACGACCAGTATTTGATGGAGGGAGTGCCGTGGCGGGAGGCACGGAAGCGAGTGGCTGTTGAGGTCGCGGCCGTGCTGGATGCCTTGCGGGTCACAGCCGGTCCGTGATCGACGGGCATGCCTGCCCAGGAGATCGACCGGCGGGCCGAAAGGGCAACGAGAATCAAGGCATGAGCCAGGCAGGAATCAGGGGGGACGAATGATCTCGGGACCTTATTTCGTGCTCGTCGTCATGGCGGCGCTGTGGTGCGGCCTTGCCTCGGGTGTGTTCGTCGCGTTCTCGACGTTCGTGATGCGGGGCCTGGGCGCGCTTCCCGCCGGCCGCGGTATAGCCGCGATGAACGCCATCAACATCGCGGCGGTGAATCCGGCGTTCATGGCGGCGTTTCTCGGCGCGGCCGCACTGTGCGTGATGGTGACCGTCGTGACGTTCGTGGTCTGGCCCGACCAGGGCACCGTGACTCTGCTGCTCGGCTGCACGCTGTATCTGCTCGGGGCGTTCGGGGTGACGATCACGGCGAACATCCCACGCAACGAGGCCTTGGCCGAGTTGGCGGGCGACGAGGAATCGGAGCGCAGCGCAGCGTACTGGCGCAGATACCTCAGAGAGTGGGTGGCGTGGAACCACATACGTGGTGCGGCCGCGTTCGCGGCGACGGTCTCATTCGTTCTGGCGCTGACCTGACGGTCGTCCGACGGGACGGGAGAGCAAGCAGGACCGGGGGCGAGGCGAGAGGGGCAGCGCACGGCGAACGCACGGCGGGCCCCGGGCCATGACGCGCGTGGTGCCGACGAGCCGACGTATCGTGGCGGAAAGAGCTCTCGAACCCGCTCGGAACGGAATGAACCGGGCGGGGCACGCCGAGGGGGCCGAACCCCAGGGAGACGGCCATGGCCGACCCCAAAGGTTTTCTCACCACGCCGCGTCAGGAGGCTCCGCGCCGCCCGGTGGAGGAGCGGGTGCGCGACTGGGACGAGGTGTACGTCCCGGGCGGGCTGCTGCCGATCATCTCCGGCCAGGCCGACCGATGCATGGACTGCGGGGTTCCGTTCTGTCACGACGCCTGCCCGTTGGGAAACCTCATCCCGGAGTGGAACGACCTCGTGGCTCGGGGCGACTGGCGCGCCGCGAGCGAGCGGCTGCACGCGACGAACAACTTCCCCGAGTTCACAGGTCGGCTGTGTCCCGCGCCCTGCGAGGCGGGCTGCGTGCTGGCCATCGATCCGGCCAACCGTGCGCTGCCGCCCGGCCTGGAGACCGCACGGGCCGCCGATCCGGCCCCGGTGACCATCAAGAACGTGGAGCTCGCGATCGCCGACCGGGCGTGGCAGGACGGTTCGGTGACGCCCAGGCCGCCGGAGCGGCTGACCGGGCGCACAGTGGCCGTCGTCGGTTCGGGGCCCGCCGGGCTCGCGGCGGCGCAGCAGCTGACCAGGGCCGGTCACACCGTCGCCGTGTACGAGCGGGACGACCGCCCTGGCGGGCTTCTGCGGTACGGCATCCCGGCGTTCAAGATGGAGCGGCGCCATCTGGACCGCCGGCTGGAGCAGTTGACTGGGGAAGGAGTGCGGTTCCGTACCTCGACGGAGGTCGGCCAGGACGTTTCGGCGGCCGATCTGCGGGCGCGCTACGACGCCGTCGTACTCGCCATCGGGGCCACGGCATGGCGTGACCTCGACGTGCCGGGGCGGGAGCTGGCCGGGATCCATCAGGCGATGGAGTATCTGCCGCTCGCCGACCGGGTGTGTCAGGGCGACCTGGCAGTGTCGCCGCTCGACGCGTCGGGCAAGCACGTCGTGATCGTGGGCGGTGGTGACACCGGCGCCGACTGTCTGGGGACCGCGGTGCGACAGCGGGCGGCGTCCGTCACACAGTTGGACATCTACGCCATGCCCGACGAGAGGCGCCGGGAGGAGGTGGATCCTTGGCCGACTTACCCGAAGGTGTACCGGTTGTCGGCCGCGCACGAGGAGGCGGGAGCCCTTGGCACGGCGCCGGCCGCCGACGCGGACGCCCGGCTGTTCGCGGCGTCGACGCTCCGCTTCACCGGAGACGCCGAGGGACATGTTCGGCAGTTGCACCTCGTGGAGGTGGACGACGCCCGGCGGCCGCGCCCCGGCACGGAACGGGCGCTTCCGGCGGACCTGGTGTTGATCGCGCTCGGGTTCCACGGGCCGGAGCGCACACCCGGCGGCCTCGTAGAACAGTTGGGGCTGGGGGCGACAGCGCGGGGCATCGCGCGGGATGCCGCGTTCGGCACGGACGTGCCCGGGGTGTTCGTGGCCGGGGACGCCGGGCGGGGGCAGTCGCTGGTGGTGTGGGCGATCGCGGAGGGCCGGTCCGCCGCCGCGTCCGTCGACCGGTGGCTGACCGGCAGTACGCGACTGCCCGCTCCGGTGCGGGCGCACGACCGGCCGATGTCCGTGTGAAACCGTCGGCGTGCGCCCCGTCCTCCGCCACGAGCACGCGCGCCACAGCCGTCCACGAACGACCAGCCGAACACAGCCCAGCAGATCGACAGGTCAGCAAGTCAGCAGGTCAGCAGGTCAACACAGCAGGTCAGCGGGTCGACGCATCACGACAGCAGGAAGTCCGCCGCACCCGACTTGGCGCCTTCGATGAAAGCGGTGATCTCCCCCGGGGTGTAGATCAGGGCCGGTCCGTCCGGGTCCGCGGACTGGCGGACGGCGACACGACCGTCGGCCAGCTTCATGGCTTCGACGCAGTTGCCGCCGTTGCCGCCGCTCCATGGCTTGTGCCAGCCCTCGGTGCCGAGTTCCCGTGCGGGCATGCCGTTGTAGATCGGCTGCCCGTCGACACCTCGTATGCGGTCCTTGATCCGGTCCATTCACAGCTCCTTGCGGAGATCTCGGAGGATCTCCTTCGTGCGGTGTGCCGTCGCGGCGTGCGCCGCCATGCGGTCCATGACCTCCAGGTGGGTGGCCACCTCAGGGCGCGCGTCGAGGTAGACGGCGCCGGTCAGGTACTCGCTGTAGACCATGTCCGGCAGTTCTGACATGGCAAATCGGAACAGGACGAAGGGCCCGTACGTGCCCGGGTGCGGGCCCGCGGCGAACTCCGCGACCTGAAGTGTCACGTTCGGCAGCTCCATCGCCTCCAGGAGCCGGTCGATCTGGGCGCGCATCACATCCGCGTCGCCCGCGGGGCGGCGCAGCGCGGTCTCGTCCATGACCATCCACAGCCGAGGGGCGTTCTCCCGGGTGATCAGCGCCTGGCGCCGCATCCTCAGGGCGACGTGCCGCTCGATGGCATCGGGGTCGTCGGCGAGCGTGCGCCCGATCGCGCCCGACAGCAGTACGGCTCGCGCATAGTCCTCGGTCTGCAGCAGGCCGGGCACGAAGTGCGGATCGTAGGACCTGATCAGGCTCGCCGCGCCCTCCAGACTGACGTACATGGAGAACCAGCCCGGCAGGATGTCGTGGAACCGCTGCCACCAGCCCGGTCTGTTCGCTTCCTCGGCAAGCTGCACAAACGCTTCGGCCTCGTCGGCCGCGACGCCGTAGGACTTCAGGAGGAGCTGAAGGTACGGGATCTTGAGCGCGACCTCGGCGGTCTCCATGCGACGGACCGTCGCGGCGGTGACACGGAGTACCTTCGCAGCCTCCTCGCGCTTGAGCCCGGCGTGCTCCCGCAGTTCCTGGAGTCGTCGGCCGAGAACGACCTGTCCGACGGTCGGCGCGGACCGCGGTTCACTCACGCCCCGTACCTCCCAGTGGTCCCAAGTGTCCTAGTGGCTGACTGTCGAAACGCGCCGCTCGCGTCGTTCACCTGCTGTTTTCCCGCGGTTAACCGCACAGGGCAGAGCACGACGGGCCGTCGCGAGCAGTGTGCCATGCCCACTCCGTGCGGCACACTGCACTCTGCACTTTTCAGAGTGGCTCTTGCCAAGTGTTCACGACGGGGCGATAGTGGCAAGCGTGACTCCGTCCGCGCCCTTAGGAACAGAAGCCGGCGAGGCTACGCTCGGTGACCGTTCGGGTACCTTTCCCGATTGGTCCCCGGTGCGCCGCAGCAGCTTCGAACTGGCTCCCCACCCGGGTTCCGCCGCACAGGCCCGTCGCATGACGCGCGCCCACCTCAGTCGTTGGGGGGCGTGCGATGACACCTGTGACGCGGCAGCCCTCGTCGTGTCCGAACTGGTCACGAACGCGATCGTGCACACCGCCAGTCGGCGTATCCACTGCGAACTCAACGAGCTGCGCGACTCCGCCGGTGAGCGTGTGCGGATAGCGGTACGGGACGAGGGGCATGTGCCCGGATATGTACGCCCGCAGAGCAGAGTCGCGCCGGGCGAGGAGTACGGCAGGGGCCTCCTGCTGGTGGCAGCCGTCTCTTCGGCCTGGGGTGCGCAGGAGGCAGGCACCGGTCCCGGGCTGCTCGTCTGGGCCGAACTGCCGCGCGACGGGCACCAGATGACTGGACCGGGGGCAGTGCCCGTGCCCGAGCCTGGCGACGTGGCCGAATGGGCCTGGTGACACGGAGGAACGACGACCACGGGAACGCCGCAACGACCTGAGCGGCGGCCGAGCCGGCCGGGCCAGCAGCCGGACAGACGGGACTGACCCGCCCACTGGACGGAACACGACTGATCGGAGCGAGGGAGGCCAGAGACCTCACCCCGACCCGACAGACCCGACGACCATCAGAGCGACAGAGCGACAGAGCGACAGAGCGACAGAGCGACAGAGCAGCGGAACGCACCGGGCACCGGAGCGGCAAGGCTGCGGACCAAAAGCCGAGTACATCGAGTCGGGTCGGCGCACCGGACGGGCCGAGGACCACACGCCGAACCGGCGAGGTGACCCGCCCGGTCGACGACAGATCGACACCCGCCGACGGGGGCGGACAAAGAGCGACGAACGTGCTGAGCGGGAACGGATGGGCGCGGTGACGACACGGACGATGCAGCTGGACTCACTCGCCGGGCTCGCCCGCCGACGGCGCCCGACGCGCACCCCCGCCGCCGTCCGGCTGAGCGTGCCGGACGGCATGGAAGCCCCGCTCGGCTGCGACGCGGTGGCGGTGCCCGAGCCGTTCGCCCGCGCGATGACCCGACGGCTGCCCCGCATGGGCTGTGTGTACGCGGACGGGGCACAGTGGTGGTGGCTGGTCCCGTCCGACTCCGATGTCGCCCTGGACTGGCCGACGCCCGCCCGCTACACCCCCGGTACGCTCGTCCCCGACGCGTGCCGCACGCCCGACCTCATCCACCGCCCGGACGGCGTGTTCCCCTACACGCCGCCCATCCCCTTGTATCTCGCCCTGTGCCGGGTGACGGGGACTACGCCGTCGTGGTCGCGGTCGAGCCCATCCGGTGTCTGAGCGTCGTCGCCGCGCCTGAGCACCTCATCGGGCCGCCCGCGCCGGACGGCGCAACCGGCTCTCGCGAATCCCGCGAATCCTGCGGCCCCCGCGAGTCCCGCGGCTCCCGCGGCTCCCGCGGCTCCCGCGGCTCCCGCGGCTCCCGCACGATCACCAGAAACGCGTCGGTCGCCAAGTCCATGACCACTTCGGCTGGTTGACCTTCCTGCCGCCGCTCGTGCGCGAACTCCTCCGCGGGCCAGGAGCCACGCGGCCCGCCCGCCGGGAAACGCCGTAGCACCACTCTCTCGCCTGTCATCGTCCTCCGCTCCGACTCTGCGCACACGCCCCTGTTGCGCCCCATGACGTCACACGCGACTCGGGCGCACCACATGAGGGGCGTGCACCATGTGAGGGAGAACGCTCGCAGGCCCGCACGCGGCTCTCAACGTGACGAGAAAGACACCGAGTTGAGGCCAGTCCGCGCACGACACAACCGAGGGACGCAGAGCCCCTCAGCTCATGCGGTCGCTGCGGCACCTCACCCACGGGCTCCGCGCACGCGCGCCGAGTTGCGACGCACGCGACTTTGAAGAGGGCGCCCTTCATGTACGCCGCACGAGAGGCGGTCGCGAACGCGGCGCCGTGAGCCCGTAGCTGCGCAGAACTCGCGCCGCCGGGGTGTTCACCTCGCCGCGCACCCGCGTCTCGGGCTCCTCCCCCTCCTCGAACGAGCAGTTCCGCAGGGTGGACCAGGGCAGCGGCCGGGTAACTCAGCCCCGCTGACACGGAATTCCACGATCCCTGTCCGCTGAGCGTGCGCTGTTGTCCGTCGGCACGCTTGCCATCACAATGCTCATGCCAAACAGGCACGACGTTGCCGGCATTGTCGGCAAGTCCCCCTCACGCGCACCACTCAGCACGGGAGAGGACCCCCCACATGAAGAAGTCGCTCTTCGCCGTGGCCAGCGGCGCAGTTCTGCTCTTGGGCGCGAGCACCGCACCCGCCATGGCGTCCGACGGACACGCCACGAACACACCCGCCGCGTCGCACGCGCAGCGGTCGCACGCCCAGCGGCACGCGCGGCCGCACGTGAAGGCGGTGGACTTCGCCGGGACCGTGGCACTCAGCAACTGTTCCGGCTCTGTCATCCGCGTCCCCGAATCCCGGCCCACGGACCCAGCCCTCGTCATGTCCAACGGCCACTGCCTAGAGTCGGGCTTCCCCGGCCCTGGCGACGTGGTGCTCGACCAGCCGTCCAGCCGCACATTCAGCCTGCTGGACGCCTCCGGCGACCCGGTCGGAAGGCTCAAGGCCGACAAGGTGGCCTACGGGACGATGACCGACACGGACATCTCGCTCTACGAACTCACCAGCACCTACCAGCAGATCGAGGACACGTACGGCATCAAGGCGCTGGAGCTGTCACCCGACCACCCGGCGGCCGGCACAGCGATCAGTGTCGTCTCCGGCTACTGGAAGAAGACGTACAGCTGCTCGATCGACGGATTCGTCTACCGTCTCAAGGAAGCCGACTGGACCTGGAAGGACTCGGTCCGCTACACGCCCGAGTGCGACACCATCGGAGGCACGTCCGGATCCCCTGTGATCGACCAGGCGACCGGAAAGGTCATCGCCGTCAACAACACCGGGAACGAGGACGGGGAACGCTGCACACTCGACAACCCGTGCGAGGTGGACGAGAACGGCGACGTGACTGTGCACAAGGGCACCAACTACGCCGAGGAGACGTACGAGATCGTGCCGTGCGTCGGTGTGGGCAACAAGATCGACCTGACGGCGCCGGGCTGCACTCTGCCCAAGCCTTGAACCGCGACCAATGAATGTCGGCTGTCCGCTGTCGGCCCCGGCTGTCGGCTGTCGGCTGTCGGCTGTCGGCCGGTAGCGGTCAGCCGTTTGCGCGGCTGGTTGGTCTGGTCGGTCACGCGGCCAGTTCCGCGAGCAGCACGCCGATCCGTTCGGCGTGCTGCTCCGGCACGCGTCCCGTGTCGTCGACGTACACGGCGCACGCGGTGGCGGTGTCGACAAGTCGCTCCAGTACGACGGTGGTCCGGCACGAGCCGTCCGAGTGCCGTGCGAGCACCGGAAGTTCGGCGCCTGCCAGCTCCACGGCCGCCCGCGCCTGGGCGAGCGCCCGGTACGCCTCGCGCCGCAACGCCCACCGCTCGGCAGGATCTGCCCCTGCGACGCCCTCGCTGAGCACATGCCGTACGTAGGCGTGGGCGGCGTCGCGGGCGAGCGTGAGGCGCGCCCGCACTCCGCCGCCGCGATGGCCGCGCGGTCCGGGCAGATGTCCGACGACCAACACGATCGCGCAGGCCAGCAGTGTCTCGGTGATCCGGCTCCGGGCTGCCTCCGCCTCACCTGCGGCCATGACGAGCGACAGGACGAGCACGGTGATGACGGCGGTCTGCGCGGCGAAGTGCCGTGTGGCCACCGGAAGGAGCCCACCGCACACCGCCACCAGCGCGACGAGCCCGAACGGCCTCGGCAGCAGGACACCGAGCAAGGCGAACAGGCCCGCCCCCGCGATCGTCCCGGCCGCCCGGCACAGCACCCGCGAGACGAGCGGGCCGAGGTCGGGCTTGACGAGAAACACAGCGGTCACCGGCAGCCAGTACCAGTGGTCGGGGTGCAGGGCCTGCGCGACCGCGGTGCTGCCACCGAAACAGAGGCCCACCCGGACCCCGTACTCACGCCCGCCGGGACCTGTCGCCTTGCGGAGGGCGTCGGTGAGTGTTCTGCGCGACCGGGGGTGGGGCCCTCCCCCCTCCCCTCCCACCCGTCCC
>NZ_JAPHNL010000092.1 GCF_026274175.1 Streptomyces beihaiensis | reverse complement strand
GCGGTAGGCGGCCTCGCGGTGCCCGCGCTCGGCGGCGGCGCGCATCCACCGCTCGGCGCCCACGTCGCCGCGGTGCTCCAGGAGATCGGCGAGGGCGTACGCGCCCAGGGTGTGGCCCTGTTCGGCGGACTGGCGCAGCCAGTACTCGGCCGCGGGTTCGTCGCCGCGCTCGCGGTGGTGGCGGCCGAGCGCGTGCGCCGCGGCGGCGGAGCCGGCGACGGCGGCGATGCGCCACCATCCGGCGGCCTCGTCGGCGTAACCGCGCTGGTGGAGCAGGACGCCCAGGTTGTTGGCGGCGGCGCGGTCGCCGGTGGACGTGGCCTTGCGCAGCAGCGGCTCGGCTCCGTCGAGGTCACCGCGGCGCAGCAGCATGGCGCCGAGGACGCTCATCGCCTCGACATCCCCGGCCTCCGCGGCCAGTCGCCGGCGTGCTTCTTCCACAGCCTGTCCGGCTTCGCCGGGTTCGTCCCGGCCGGTCGGCTGCACAAACCGCCCTGTCTCCAACAGAGTTGCCTTGTCCCCCATAACGTCCATCGTCGCACCACCTGCAACCTGGGTACACCTGGTATACCGCAGCCAGTGAGGTCACTTCAGCGTTTTGTCGACATGCCCACAGAGAGATAAGTGAAACACAGAATCCCCAACTCCCCCCGGGAGGAGCACGCTTCGCACGTACTTGGTACAGAGTTCGCACATGCCAGCGGCCCGTGACCTCCCGGTCACCGACGCACCGAAGGCCCGGAAGCCGTAGCCTCCGAGCCTTCGATCATCAGTAGCGGGGACAGGATTTGAACCTGCGACCTCTGGGTTATGAGCCCAGCGAGCTACCGAGCTGCTCCACCCCGCGCCGTTGTGTCCAAACCGTACCACGGCGCGGGGGCGCGGCCTGACCGGTCAGCCGCCGGAGCCCGGCTTGTCGCCGGACTTGCCGCCGCTCTTGGCGCCGGTGTCGCCGTTCTTGCCGCCTCCGGTCGCCTTCTCCTGCGCCGACTGCGCCTTGTCCGCGCGCTGCAGGGCGTCCTTGAGGCGGTCCTGCGCCTCGCCGTACGCCTTCCAGTCCCCGTCCTTCATGGCCTGCTGGCCGTCGGAGAACGCCTTCTCCGCGTCCGCGAGCGCCGCCTTGACCGTGGGGTTCTCGGTCGGCTGCGTCGTGTTCCCGCCGGGTTTCTCCGGCTGGGACGGCGAGGAGCCGTTCACCCCGAAGGCCATGTTGAGCGCGTCGGTGAGCGAGTTCGCGAAACCGGTCCGCTTGTCGCCGTACGAGACCGCGACCTTGCGCAGCAACGGGTACTCGGCGTTACGCCCCTGGGCGTAGATCGGCTCCACGTAGAGGAAGCCCTTGTCGAGCGGGACCGTCAGCAGATTGCCGTACAGGACCGTCGAGTCGGCGCCCTTCATGTCGCGGACCCATTTCGCCACGTCGTTGGAGGAGTTGAGCTTGTTCTGCACCTGCTCGGGCCCCTGGACGTTGTCCTCGCTGACTCTCAGGAGCCTTATCGTCCCGTAGTCCTTGCTGGTGGCGTCCGCGTCGACCGCCATGAACGCGCGCAGGTTGGGCCGCCCGCTCGGCGTGAACGTCGTCGTCAGCGAGAACTGCTGGCCGCTCTGGCCCGGCATCTTGAGGGACAGGTAGTACGGCGGGACCGCGCTGTTGTCCTTCTTGGTCGGGTCGTTGGGGACCTGCCAGGCGTCGGACGCGTTGTAGAACTGGCCCGGGTTGGTCACGTGGTAGAGGCTCAGCAGTTCACGCTGGACCTTGAACATGTCCTGCGGGTAGCGCAGGTGCTCCTTGAGGTCCTGCGGGATGGCGCTCTTGGGTTCGACCGTGCCGGGGAACGCCTTCTTCCAGGTCTTGAGGACCGGGTCGTTCTCGTCCCAGGTGTAGAGCTTGACCTGTCCCGTGTACGCGTCGACGGTCGCCTTCACCGAGTTGCGGATGTAGTTGACCTGGTTCTGCTGCGCCATCACGGCCCGCTGGCTGTCGCCCTGGTTGAGCGAGTCGGCGGTGGTGTCTCCGAGGGTGGTGCGGGAGGCGTACGGGTACCCGTTCGACGTCGTGTAGGCGTCGACCACCCACTTGATCTTGCCGTCGACGATGGTCGGGTACGGGTCGCCGTCGATGGTCAGCCAGGGCGCGACGGCCTCGACGCGCTCCTTGGGCGTGCGGTTGTACAGGATGCGCGACCCGTCGCCGATGGCGCCCGAGTAGAGGATCTGCGGCTGGCTGAAGGCCACCGCGTAGGCCGCGCGGTTGATCGGGTTCGAGAGGTTGACCCCGCTCTTGCCCTGGTAGCTGGTCTTCTTCTGCGTGCCGTCGTCCTGCTCGTAGTCCAGCTCCTTCTGCGGGCCGCCGACGATCGAGTACTGCGTCGTCTTCTCGCCGTAGTAGATGCGCTGGTTGTACGCCCCGAGGCTGCCGCCGGTCGGCAGGCCCGACTCGGTGAACTTCGGGGCGCCCTCGGACGTCGCCGTGCCCTCCGCGGTCACCGCGCCGTAGCCGTGGGTGTAGACGAAGTGGTCGTTGATCCAGTTGCGCTTGTCGAGCTTGTTGAGGTTCAGCTCGCGCAGACCGATGATCGTGTCCTTGCCGTTGTACCGGTCGACGTCCAGGGTGCGCGGGAACTGGTAGTACTTCCGCTGCTGTTCGAGCTGCTGGAACGTCGGCGACACGATGTTGGGGTCGTTCATGCGGTAGCTGCCCGCGCTGTCGGCGTCGGCACGCTGCTTCTCGGCGTCGTCACTGGCGCTCTTGCCGCGGTAGTCGACGGCCTGCGTCTTGTCGATGCCGTAGGCCCTGCGGGTGGCCTCGATGTTCTTCGCGATGTACGGGGCTTCCTTGGCCTGCTCGTTCGGCTCCACCTGGAACTTCTGCACGATCGCCGGGTAGAGGCCACCGATGAGGATCGCGGAGAGGACCATCAGGCCGAAGCCGATGACGGGCAGCTGCCAGGTGCGCCGCCACAGTGTCGCGAAGAACAGCAGGGCGCAGATGACGGCGATGCAGAACAGGATCGTCTTGGCGGGCAGGTACGCGTTCGCGTCGACGTAGCGCAGGCCCGTCCAGTGGTCCGTCGCCTTGAAGTCGCTCGACTTCACCGCGAGGCCGTACCGGTCGAGCCAGTACGCGACCGCCTTGAGGGCCACGAAGATGCCGAGCAGGACCGACAGATGGCCGGTCGCCGCGCCCGTGGCGCGGGCGCCCGGACTGGTGATGCGCAGACCGCCGTACAGGTAGTGCGTCAGCGCGGCGGCGACCAGGCCGATGACGGTGGCCGCGAAGCCGAAGCCGAGCAGGAAGCGGTACCAGGGCAGGTCGAACGCGTAGAACGACACGTCCATGTGGAACTGCGGGTCGGTCTGGTGGAACGGCACTCCGTTGACGAACTCCAGCCAGGTGCGCCACTGGCTGGCGGCCGACGCGCCGGCGATCAGGCCCACCAGCGCGGTGATGCCGATCAGCAGCCACTTCTTGAACGGGGCGATGCCCATCCGGTAGCGGTCGAGGCTCTGCTGCTCCATCGACATGGCGCTCAACGGCGGGCGCATGCGGTGCGCCAGCCACACGTTCACCCCCACGGCGAGCGCCATGAGCAGGCCGAAGACGAAGAACAGGCCGATCTTCGTCCAGAGCGTCGTCGTGAACACGGACGAGTACTTGACCGAGCGGTACCAGAGCCAGTCCGTCCAGAACCCGGCAAACATGACAAAAGCCATGCCGAGCACGGCCAGGACGCCAAGCGTCAACAGCAGCGTCCGTGCCCGCCGGGAGGGTCGTCCCACTCTCATCCGCGGCCCCGTCGGGCCCCCGCCGCGGTCCGGCATCTGGAAAGCCAAGGTGCGCACCTCGAAGTTCGCTCATCGATCGGTAGGGCCCGCGAGATCGCGGACCCATCTCCTATGCAACTTACTGACGCTTTACTCAGTTCCCGGATTCGGCCAGGAAAGAGGCAGGATTGTGACCATGTCCAACACTCCCATGGCAGCGAGCCCCCTGACTCGGGCCGTCCTCGAGATCGACGAGTACGCCTCCGGCCTCGGCTGGGACCAGCCCGCCCGCCTCTTCGCCCTGGTCGACACCGCAGCACTGCGCGCCCAGGAACCCTCCCTCGCCGACCAGCTCGGTCTCGACGGCGAGCAGGAGACCTCCGGTCTCACACCCGTCGAGCAGGACGAGATCCCGGCCGGCAAGGCCCTGGACGAGTTCCTCGGCACGATCGCGTGGCCCGACGCCGTCGTGGGCTGCGCCCTGACGGTGGAGCGGCTGATGCTGCCGCCGTCGGCGGAGGCGTCCGTCCCCGAGGGGCTGAGCGACGCGAAGCTCGCCGCGTGGGTCGCCGAGCATCCGGACCGCCAGGAGGTCCGGATGACGGTCGGCGTGCTGCGCGACGGCAGCCGCGACTCGGCTCTGCGGCTGCGCGAGAAGGACGCCACGACGGAGGTGCTCACGGGCGCCGACCTGGTTCCCGGTCTGGCCGAGGCGCTGGCGGCCACGTTCGCGGAGTGACACGCGGCGGGGCCTGACGTCCGCCGGGTGACAGGCGGTTCAGTCAGCTCTCGGCCAGGGCTCGACCTTGGTGCGGCTCGGCCTGGTTCGGCTCGACCTCGGTGCGGCTCAGCTCTTGCCGCAGGTGGGCAGAGCGCTGGTGTCACCGCTGCGGATGTCCTTGAGGGCGGCCAGGGCGTCGTCGATGGTGCCCACCTTGACCAAGGTGAGCCCGTCGGGGGTGCCCTTGGCCGCCTCGGCGCAGTTCTCCTTGGGCGTCAGGAAGTACTGTGCGCCCTTTCTGCGCGCGCCGATGGTCTTCATGCCGATCCCGCCGATGGGACCGACCTTGCCGTTGTCGTCGATGGTGCCGGTGCCGGCCACGAACTTGCCGCCGGTCAGATCGGTCGCGGTGAGCTTGTCGACGATGCCGAGGGAGAACATCAGGCCCGCGCTGGGCCCGCCGACGTCCGCGAGCTTGATGTCGATCTTGAACGGGAACGTGTGGTCGGTGCCGGCCTGGATGCCGACGATCGCCCGGCCGTCCTCGGCCTTCTTCGTCGTCATCGTCACGTTCTCGGTGCGAGTGGGCTGCCTGTGCTCCTTCTCGGCGGCGTCCGCCTCCTTGACGGGCACGACGGTGAAGGTGACCCGCTCCCCGGGCTTGTGCTTGGTGACGAGCTTGGCCACGTCGTCCGGCTGGGTGACCTTGGTGCCGTCGACGGCCTTGATGACGTCCCCGGCGTGCAGCTTGCCCTGCGCCGCGCCGCCCTTGACGACCGTGGAGACGATCACCCAGGACTTGACGGGGATGCCGAGCTCGTCGAGGGCGGCGACCTTGGCGCTCTCCTGCGACTGGCTGAACTCCTCGGCGTTCTGCTGCGAGGACTCCTGCTCGGTCTGGCCGTCCGGGTAGAGCGTGTTGTGCGGCACCACGACGTTGTCGTGCGCCAGCCACCCGTAGACCGCCGACACCAGGTTCAGGTTGAAGTCGGCGCTGGTGACACGGACCGTGGTCATGTTGAGGTGACCGGACGTGTCGTACGTCTTGTGGTCGGGGATCTGGATCACCGGCTCGCCGTCGTGGTCAGCGAGGGTGTTCACCGTCGGTCCCGGGGACATCTCCGAGTAGGGCACCTTGATGAGCACCCCCGCGCAGAGCAGCGCGATCAGGATCAGGGTCGAGGCGAGCATCGTCGCGGTGCGGCGTGGCATGAAACGACAGTACGGGACACACCTGTGGGCGCACCCCCGGGGCCGGGCCGTACGGGGAGCCGCCCCGCGCGGGGCCGCCGTCAGGTTCCGGAGTGCTGCTTCTCCATGGCCTCGCGGAAGCGGGCGTAGCCGCTCAGCTCGTTCACATCGCCCGTCTTGTGGCGGTTACGTCCGGCCCAGGTGCCCCACAGGCCGCCACCGACCGCGGCGGCCACCGGAATCAGCAGCCACAGGAGCGCTGCCATGCCGACCTCCGACCCCAGAACCATCACAACTGACTGATCAGCAGATTAACCGTTTTGCACGGTCAACGCTCGCCCCGGGCGACCGGTTACGCAACCGGGGCCGCGAAAACCAACACGCCCCGGCCCACGCCTCTAACAGGCCCCGACCCACTCCTCGGTGCCGTCGGAGAACTTCTGGTGCTTCCAGATGGGCACCTCGTGCTTGAGGTCGTCGATGAGCTTGCGGCACGCCTCGAAGGCCGCGCCGCGGTGCGGGCACGACACGGCGACGACGACCGCGAGGTCACCGACCGCCAGGTCACCGATCCGGTGGACGGCCGCCAGCGCGCGAACCGGGAACTCGGCCGCGATCTTCTCGGCGATGCGGCGCATCTCCGCCTCGGCGGTCGGATGACACGAATAGCCGAGCGCGTCCACGTCGGCGCCGCCGTCATGGTTGCGCACCGTGCCCACGAAGAGCGCGGTGCCGCCCGTGGCGTCGTCGCCCACGGCCCGGAAGACCTCGTCGACGGAGAGCGGCGTCTCGCGGATCGCGAGCAGCCGGATCGGGTCCTGCGCCGCCTGCTCACCGGGGTGATCGTTCGTGGTGCGTGCCATGGATTCATCGTGCCGCACACCGCCGACAACGGGAAATGGCGTTTTCGAACGCACGCGCGCGCGGCGCTTTGGAGGCTCACACAGGCCCCTGCGGACACGGGCCCGAGCGCGGGTCGGGCCTTGTCGGTCGGGCCCGCGGCGGGTCGGGCGCGGTCGGTCGGGCGGCCGGGCGCACCGCAGGCGGCTGGCGTGGCGGTCAGATGCGCCGCCGGGCCTTGCGTACCCGCCGTACGACGGCCGCCGTGCCCAGCAGCGCCACAGTCGCCCCCGCCGCGCCCGCGGCCGTGGCGTCCTTGCGCCCGAGCCGCCGCCCGGCCACCGTGTGCCGCCCCGCGACCTCCTGGAGCAGTTCCGCGAGGACTTCCTCGTTGGTCCACTCGGGGCGCCAGCCGGCGTCGTGCAGGCGGCTGCCGCTGACGACCCAGGGGTACATCGTGTAGGCCAGGTCGCCCGCGGGCGACGGGGTCAGGCCGATGCGGTGCAGTCGCGCGGCGGCGCCGAGCGCCACGGCCGACGGCAGTTCCATGCGCCGGATCCCGCTGAGCTCCTCGACCTCCTCCTGCTCGAGCCATCCGTCGCAGCCGACCGCGAGCTCGCCGTCGACCTTCTCCAGGACGGCGTACTCCAGGGCGCTGCACAGGTCCTCCACATGGCAGAACTGCCAGGCGGGCCGGGACCCGGCCACGACCAGGAGACGCGGCGACTCGAAGTAACGCGTCAGGGCCGTGTCGGTGCCGCCCACCAGCACGGCGGGCCGCACCACGGTGACATTGAGGCCGGGGTGCGCGCGGGGCGCGCGCCGGGCGAGCCGCTCGATCTCCAGCAGGTCGCCGACGCCGGTCGCCTCCGCCGTGGCCCTCAGTTCCGCGTCCTCCGCCAGGGGGAGCTCGTTCTCGGCGAGCGCGCCGTAGACCATGGTCGACGTGCACAGGACGACCCGGTGCACACCGGCGGCCGCCGCGGCCGTCAGCACGGTCTGCGTACCTCGTACGTTGTACGCGGTACGGGCCGCCGGGTCGGACTCCAGGTCGAGGTCGAGCGCCAGGTGGACGACGACGTCCGCGCCGCGCAGCTTCTCGGCGATGGCGGGGTCCCGTACGTCCAGGACGTGCCAGGTCGCGGAGGCGCACTCGCCGCGCCGCTCGTCGATGGCGAGCACCTGCTTGATCGCCTCGGAGGCGGCGAGCCGCTCGGTCAGGAGGGCTCCCACGCCGGACGCGGCGCCGGTGACGGCCACGACGGGCCCGCGCGGGGCCCGGCTGGTCGAGGGGTTTCGCGCTGCGCGAACCTGCGGATCTGTGGAACTCACCCGGTGTCTCCAGCGGTTGTCTTCAGTACGTACGTGTATGACGCGTGCGTACCAGGAGGCATCCATCCTGCCGCAGGCAGCGCGTCGGCGGAGCACCGAGGCCCGATCCGGTCATGGTGTCTACGCTGGACGTGTAGTCGGGCAGTCGCCGCCGGGCGAAGAAACCGGCGGCCTTACCAGCCGAGGATTCCCGTGAGTGACACCCCATTCGGTTTCGGCCTTCCGCCGGAGGAGCCGGACGACGGCGACGAGGGCAAGAAGAAGGACCAGCAGGGCGGTGGCGGTCAGGGACCGGCCAACCCCCTCGGCTTCGGGTTCCCGGGCCTGCCCGGCGCGGGCGGACCGGGCGGTTCCGACGCCGACAACCCGTTCGCGGCCATGTTCGGTTCCATGAACCCGACCGACCTGGGAGCGGCGTTCCAGCAGCTGGGCCAGATGCTCTCGCACGAGGGCGGCCCGGTGAACTGGGAGATGGCCAAGGACATCGCCCGGCAGACGGTCGCCCAGGGCACGCAGGGCGGTGTGAAGGACCGCAGCGTCGGCCCGGCCGAGCGCGGCGCGGTCGAGGAGGCCGTGCGCCTGGCCGACCTGTGGCTGGACGACGCCACGTCGCTGCCGTCGGGCGCCGGTTCCGCGGTGGCCTGGAGCCGCGCCGAGTGGGTCGAGGCGACCCTCCCGGTGTGGCAGGAGCTGGTCGACCCGGTGGCCGAGCGCGTCGGCATCGCCATGGGCGACGTGCTGCCGGAGGAGATGCAGGCCATGGCGGGCCCGCTGCTCGGCATGATGCGTTCCATGGGCGGCGCCATGTTCGGCTCGCAGATCGGGCAGGCCCTCGGTGTGCTGGCCGGCGAGGTCGTCGGGTCCACGGACATCGGCCTGCCGCTGGCCCCCGCGGGCAAGGCGGCGCTGCTGCCGCTCAACATCGAGACGTTCGGCAAGGACCTCGGCGTCCCCCAGGAGGAGGTCCGCCTCTACCTGGCCCTGCGCGAGGCCGCCCACCAGCGGCTCTTCTCGCACGTGCCGTGGCTGCGCTCGCACCTGTTCGGCGCTGTCGACGGGTACGCGCGCGGGATCAAGGTCGACACCACGAAGCTGGAGGACGTGGTCGGCCAGTTCGACCCGCAGAACCCGGAGCAGATCCAGGAAGCCCTCCAGCAGGGCATGTTCCAGCCCGAGGACACGCCCGAGCAGAAGGCCGCCCTGGCGCGCCTGGAGACGGCTCTGGCGCTCGTCGAGGGCTGGGTCGACGCCGTGGTCCACGCGGCGGCCAAGCCCCGCCTGTCGTCCGCCGACGCGCTGCGCGAGACGCTGCGCCGCCGCCGTGCGACCGGCGGCCCCGCGGAGCAGACGTTCGCGACGCTGATCGGCCTCGAACTGCGTCCGCGCCGCCTGCGGGACGCCTCGCGGCTGTGGGCCTCGCTCACGGACGCGCGCGGAGTGGACGGCCGTGACGGCCTGTGGGCGCACCCGGACATGCTGCCGACGGCGTCCGACCTGGACGACCCGGACGGTTTCGTCCACCGTGAGCAGCCCGACTTCTCGGAGCTGGACAAGATGCTCGGCGAAGCGGCAGGCCGCTCCGGCGAGAAGCCGAACCTGAAGAAGGACGCACCCGAGACCGACACCGACGAGGACGACGACACCGAGTGAGCCTGTACGACGACGCGGTCCTGGTGCTCAAGAGTTATCAGGACCAGCCTGAGCTTCGCCGGGCCTACCTGGACCACCTGTCCCAGCACGGCGAGGCCGCCATGGCCAAGCCGTGCACGGCGGGGCATCTGACGGCCAGCGCCCTGGTGATCGACCCCGCGCGCGGGCGGGTGCTGCTCACGCTCCACAAGAAGCTTCGGATGTGGCTTCAGATGGGCGGGCACTGCGAGCCGGGCGACGCCACGCTGAGGGCGGCGGCGCTGCGGGAGGCGACGGAGGAGTCGGGTATCGCGGGCCTGACGCTCCTGGACGGCGGCCCGGTCCGTCTGGACCGGCACCCGATCCCGGGCCCGTGCACCGAGCACCTGGACGTCCAGTACGCGGCGCTCGCCCCGGCGGACGCCACGGAGACGATCAGCGACGAGTCGCTCGACCTGCGCTGGTTCCCGTACGACGAGGTGGCGGCGGTGGCGGACACCTCGGTGGTCCGCCTGGTGGAGGCGGCTCGCTTGCGCCTGTAGACGGTGCGCACGCGCGTGCGGACGCACGGGCCGACGCACGGGCCTGCGGACTTGTGGACTGGTGGACCGGTGGACTGGTGGACTTGCAGGGGGCGGGCGCCTGGGGCCCGCCCCTTACAAGTCCTGCCCCGCCGGAACATCAGCTCCAGACGTTGCCCTGGTTCTGGCCCCGGGCGCCGTGCCGGCCCATCCCGTACTGCGCGGCGAGACCCTCACCGATGTCGGCGTACTGCGGTGGCAGCAGCTCGCTGGGCTGGACGAGCGCGTAGCCCTGGCCCATGAAGCTGAGCTCCCAGCCTTCGCCGGTGCTGCCCCGGCGCCGCCAGACGCCCGAGGAATGCGTCTGGGCCTGCATCTGGACCCGTAGACCGGTCGACCAGGCGACGACGGCGTCCGCGTCGGCGTTGACGTAACGGTCCGGGGTCACATGGAGCAGCAGCGGCTGACCGGACGTCATCAGGGCGACCTTGCCGTGCCCGGTGACGTTGAGCTGGTACTTGCCCGAGCCGGAAATGCCGAACTGACTGTCCACGGCGATCACTTCATGGTGCAGCGTCGAGTCCATGGCGAGGACATAGGCGCTGTCGACGGTCAGTCCCTCCTGCTCCACATCCACCACGTGGATGTGCTGGGCGAGGTTCGCGAGGTACACGGTGCCCTGCCCGTGGCAGCGCATCAGATCGAGGCCCTCGCCGGTGCGCGCGTGTGCACGGTGCTGCCCGGCCGTCCGGATCTCGCCGTCGAACTCGACGAGCCCCTGGTAGGCGACCATCGCGCCCTTGCGGGCGAGGATGTCGTCGTGGCCTTGCAGCGTCACCCGCAGCATCTGCGGGTTCTGCACCGTGTAGCGCTCCTGGCTCTGCTGCTCGGTGTGCGCGAAAAGCGGGCTCTGCATGGTGTGTTCGTTCCCCCTCAGCCCCGGACTCGGAGGCGGTCGGTGCTGTCCTCACTGGGCTGTACGACGACGATTCCCTCACCGGAGAAGCCCATCTGGTAGGCCTCTCCGCTGCCGCGACCGATGAGCGAACCGGCCCTGAAGCTGCGCTTGCCCTTCACCTTGAGGTTGGGCGACCAGGCGATGAGCGCGTCGGGGTCCACGTACGTCTCGTCCTCGCCGCGGCCGCAGTCGACGACGATGGGAGTGCCGCGTGTGGTCAGCGCGACGTGTCCCTGGCCACCGACCTTGATGTTCCACAGGCCCTGTCCGGCGAACTTGGCGAGGCCCTTGACGCGTTCGACGCCCCACTGGAGGTGTGCGTCGAACGCGAGCAGGTTGGTGCCGTTGACGGAGAGGGAGTCGCCGGCGAGGTTGATGACGACGACGTCCGCGCCGTAGTCGGCGAGGTAGAGAAGGCCGTCGCCGGAGCACTTCATGAGGGGAGCGCCCTCCCCGGTGATCCAGTCCCTGGCGATCTGCCGGACGGCGGGCGGGTTCGGCTCGTACTGGACGAACCCCTCGTAGGCGATCATCGAGCCCACGCGCGCGTAGAGGTCGTTCCCGGTCTGCATGGCGACCTTCAGGATGTTGCTGCCGTGGTTCTCCATGCGTGCGCGGACCGGTGTCGGGGCGAAGCCCGCGATCGGCTGGTTCATGACGGGCTCCTTCAGACCTCGTAGGGCTGGACGACGACGAAGTTGCCGGGTGCGCCCCGGAACTGGAGGTTCACGCTCTCCCCGCTGTGTCCGGGGAAGGCGTTGCGGCGCATCCGCACCTGGCTGGAGACGATCGCCTGGGCCGCAGCCGACCAGGCCACGACGGCGTGGCAGTCGGCGAACGTCGTGGGCGTCACCGGCAGCACGACGGGCGTGCCGTGTGTCTTGACGACGACGGTTCCGGTGCCCTGGAACTGCAGCACGAACAGCGCGCCACCGGGGATGCCGTGCCCCTCGATCCTGCGCACCTCGTGGTGGAGGCTCTCGTCGAAGGCGAGGACGTTCTCCGCGGAGACGCAGATCGCGTCGCCCTGGAGCTCGATCGGGTGCAGGTAGGTGGCGTTCTCGGCGAGAAAGACCTGGCCCTGGCCGGTGCAGCGCATGAGCTGCATCTCCTGGCCGGTGACGTTGCCGACGACACGGCCCGCGAATCCGGCGCCCTTGTAGCCGAATTCGACCTTGCCCTGGTAGAGCACCATGCTGCCCTGTCGGGCGAGCACGGGCTGCTCGCCGCCCGCGCCGAGATCGACGCGGACCAGCTTCTTGTTCTGCAAGGTCCACCGCTGCCCGGTGGGGGCCTCGCGGAACTTCTCCAGCGCGGCGGCCACACCGGGCGCGGCGGCCTGCTGCGGGACTCCTTGAGGCGTTCCGTACGGGGAGGCGGGGGCGGGGGACTGCGGCGGCTGACCGTAGCCGGGCGGCGCGACGGGGGGCTGCTGCTGCCCGTAGCCGGGCGGCGGGGGCGCGCT
>NZ_JAPHNL010000091.1 GCF_026274175.1 Streptomyces beihaiensis | reverse complement strand
TAGAAGCCGATGGCCACGAACCAGTGCGCGACACCGACGACGCCCCAGCGGTTCATACGGGTGTGGCCGAGGAACTCGCGGACCAGGGTGACCGTGCGGGCGTAAGGGTTGTCGGTGCGCAGGCCGCGGGGAACGGGTTGGCCGAGCCGCAGCTGGTGGAAGATCTGCAGGAGCGCCCTGCCGAACAGCGCGAAGCCGACCGCTATCAGCGGCAACGAAACGATGATTGCGACGAGTTGCATGGGGTCTCCTCGAACCGGCGACCGATCAACCACTACGGCTACTAAGCGGTAACTTGAGTGTTCCGTCTGAGGCTACCCACTCGACGCTCCGTACGCAGCCGTCGGCCGGGTGATCTGCGCCGCTGTTCCGCCGCTCCAACACCCGCTCCCCGAACGGAACTTGCCCGGACCAGCGCCGGGGAGCGTGCTCGGTAGATGAGCGCTTGGGCGATCTTGCGGGCGCATGCTTCCACGTGATGGAGACATGGGGCAAGCGAACTCGCCGAGCCCGACCGGCTGTTGACCGCCGTTCGGCGACACCGCGTACGCGACGACGTCACCCTGTACCGGCTGAGCTGACGCGTACCGGCGCTCGGGACGGCCTCAGTCGCTCAGCGCGGGCGCGGACTCGGCCCCGGTCCCGGCCGCGGGCACCGGCGCGGGGGCCGTCCGCCCGACGGGGCGCGACGGACGTGCGAGCGAGTGGATGACGAGGGCCGCGACGAGCGTGAGCATCAGCGACACCCCGAGGACCCCTTCCATGGAGTGGGTGTAGCCGAGGGCGCCGTGGCGGTCGCCCAGGAGGCCGAAGAAGACGGAGCCCAGGCCGGTGACGCCCGCCGCGGAGGCGAACTGCTGCGTCGTGGTGAGTACGCCGGAGGCGGTACCCGCACGACCGGTGTCGATCTTGCTGAGGACGGTGCCGAAGAGGATCGGGATGGCGAGGCCGTTGCCGAAGCCGACCAGCATCATCGGGACGACGATCCGAGGCGCGTCGGCGTGCACCCCCGACAGCTGCAGCACGAGGACCAGCGCGCCGTAGCTGAGCACACTGATCGAGAGGCCGATCGTGATCAGCCGCGGTCCGATCTTCGCGGCCACCTTCTGCGCCCGGATCGACGCGAGGGCGAACGCGAGGCCCAGCGGCATGAAGGTCAGTCCGGCCTCCAGCGGGGTGAGTCCGAGCCCGCCCTGCATGAACAGGCTGAGGGCGAAGGTGAAGCCGAAGTATCCGGAGAACAGCGCCATGGTGACGACGAGTCCGCGCGAGAAGGCGGTGTCGCAGAACAGGGTGAGGTCGAGCACCCGCTGACGGCCGCGCCGGCTGAGCGAGCGCTCCCACAGCAGGGTCAGGGCCAGCGCGGGCACGGACGCGCCGAGGCTGAGCCAGGTCCACAGCGGCCAGCCTTCGGTGCGGCCCAGGGCGAGGGGTGCCAGGGCCATGGCGAGGCTGCCGGAGAGCCCGATCACACCGATCGGGTCGAGACCCGCCTTGCGCGCCGGGGCGATGCGCGGCATCAGCGTGGAGGCGGCCGCCGCGGCGGCGAGGCCGATCGGCACGTTGGCCAGGAAGATGACCCGCCAGCCGAGACCGGCGATGTCGAACTGGAGGAGCAGCCCGCCCAGGACCTGTCCGGCGACCGAGCCGACGCCGATGGTCACACCGAACCAGGCGAGCGCCCGGGGGCGTTCCCGCGTGGGGAAGACCGCGGTGATGGTCGCCAGGATCTGCGGGACCATGGCGGCTCCGGTGAGCCCCTGCACCAGTCGCGCGGCCACGAGCTGGCCGGGCGACTGCGCCAGACCGCACAGCAGCGACGCAGCGGTGAAGGCCAGTGTCCCGAAGAGGAACATCCGCCGGGTGCCGAACAGGTCGCCCATGCGCCCGCCGGTGATCAGCCCGCTGGCGTACGTGAATCCGTAGCCGGCGACGACGAGTTCCAGCGCGGCCTGTCCCACGTGGAGCTGACGCTGGAGCGTGGGCCCGGCGACGTTGACGACGTAGAGGTCGAACTGGGCCATGAAGAGCGCGGCGAGCAGGGTGGGCAGCATGCGCCAGCGCTGAGGATACGGGGTCACCGCGGGCCTCCACGAGCTAAACGAGAGGAGAATTGCATTAGAGTGGAGCGTGGCACGAGTGGAGGTACTAATGCAAGAGGAATCTCATTTGGCTGTCGGTGACTCGGACACCACGCCGGACACCGCGCCGGGCACCCGCCGCCCCGGCGGCCGCACCGCCAGGAACCGCGAGGCCGTCCTCGAAGCCGCCCTGGAGCTGCTCTCCGAGCTCGGCTACGCCGCCACCTGCGTCCAGGACATCGCGAACCGTTCCAAAGTCGCCGCCTCGACCATCTACCGGCGCTGGGGCAACCGCGACGGCGTGATCCTGGACCTCGCCCAGACACTCGTCGCGGAACCCGCCGGCGCCCTCCCCGACACCGGAGACCTGGAACGCGACCTCGCCCTTCTCGGCCAGGTGATCGTGGACGTCATGAGCAGCCCGCGCGGCGGCGTCGTACAAAGCGCCCTGGTCGCCGCCGGGGTGGACTCGCCGACCGCCCGCAAGACGCTCGCGCAGATCGTCAACCGGCGTGTGGAGGACACCAAACTCATCGCGGAGCGGGCGATCGAGCGCGGCGACGTACCGGCCGGGACCGACGCCCGCCACGTCATCAACACGCTCGCCGCGCCGATCTACCACCGCTGGTACATCGGCGGCGAGCGACCCACCACCGAGGAACTGCACCGGTACGCGCGCGTGGCAGCGCACGCCGCCCGCTCCGGACTGCTCAGCTGACCGCCCGGGCGGCTAGGCCCTGTCTTCAAACTCCCGTCGTCGCCCGAAGGGCGGCCCGGCGGTGGCTGGTGCGTGCGATCGCAAGGCGCCGGGAAGTCCTAGTAGCGGAGCTACTCGGGCTTTTCGGCAACGCCGCGAGCGTGCGTGCCAGGCATCGCCGGGCAGGCGGGAGTTTGAAGACAGGGCCTAGTTCCGGCGGCCGTCCGCTAGGGTCCCGCTGACGCCGCCGTGCAGGATGCCGGGGCCACGGGGAGGAGCACGATGAAGATCGACTGGGACCGGCGGACCTGCGCGCGCCGTGGCCACCTCACCTACGCGCCTCAGGAGCAGAGGCTGCGCGAGCGGCTCGAGGCCGACACCGCGCTGGGTGAAGCCTGGCGCTGTCTGCGCTGCGGGGACTTCGTGCTCGGCGCGCCGCACGGATCCGGCCCCGCCCGCGATGCGCCGCTGGTGCCGCGCGGCAAGGCGCTGCGGGACCTGTTCATCCTGCGCTTCCTCGCCGTCGAACGCGTCATACGCGGGGTCTTCATCGTGCTGGTGGCGATCGCCGTGTGGAAGTTCAGCAACAGCCAGGACTCGGTGCGACGGTTCTTCGACGAGTACCTCGACGTCTTCCGCCCGGTCTTCCGGCACTTCCACTACGACCTGAACCACTCCCCGGTCGTCGGCAGCATCCAGAAGACCTTCGACTACAAGCACTCCACCCTGGTGACCGTCGCCGTGGCGCTGCTGGTCTACGCCCTGGTCGAGATCGTCGAGGGCGTCGGACTGTGGTGGGCCAAGCGCTGGGCCGAGTACCTGACCGTGGTGGCCACCGCCGCGTTCCTGCCTCTGGAGATCTACGAACTGACCGAGAAGGTCAGCTGGGTGAAGATCGCCACCCTCACGGTGAACGTACTGGCCGTGCTCTACATCCTTCTCACCAAGCGCCTGTTCGGCCTGCGGGGTGGGCGCACCGCGTTCGAGGCCGAACGGCACAGCGCCTCGCTGCTCGAAGTGGAGACCACGGCGGGGGTCGGAGCCACCACCTGACCGACGCCGCCGCCACCGACGGCCCTGCGCGGGCCGTCGCGTGTGCGCGCGGTGGCCGTGCACAACAAGGCGGCGCCCTGCGACGGCTGTCGCTGGGCGCCGCCTTCGGGCGTGCGGGGCGCATGGCCGGATCACCGTGGGTCGCGGTCGTACTGGGCCTTCGCCCAGCGGTGTCCGAGGACGGTCAGGGCGGCACACCAGGCCAGGGCGATCCACCAGTTGTCGCCGATCTCGGAGCCGAGGAGCAGGCCGCGCAGGGTCTCGATGCCCGGGGTGAAGGGCTGGTACCGGGCGATGGGCTGGAACCAGCCGGGCATCGAGTGCAGCGGTACGAAGGCGCTGGAGATCAGGGGCAGCAGGATCAGCGGCATCGCGCTGTTGCTGGCGCCCTCCGGGTTCGGGCTGGCCATGCCCATGCCGATCGCGATCCAGGTCAGGGCCAGGGCGAACAGGGCGACGAGACCGAAGGCCGCGAGCCACTCCAGGACGCTCGCGTCGTGGGAGCGGAAGCCGATGGCCACGCCCACCGCGCCGACCAGGACGACGCTCATGAGGCACTGCAGGACGCTGCCGACGACGTGTCCGAACAGGACCGAGCCGCGGTGGATCGCCATGGTGCGAAAGCGGGCGACGATGCCTTCGGTCATGTCGGTGGAGACGGAGACGGCCGTGCCGATGGTGGTGGACCCGATGGTCATCAGCAGGATGCCGGGCAGCAGGAACGCGACGTAGGCGGAGCGGCCCGTGCCGCCGCTCATCGCGCCGCCGAAGACGTAGACGAACAGCAGGAGCAGCATCACCGGGGTGAGCAGCAGGTTCAGGGTCATCGACGGATAGCGCCGGGCGTGCAGGAGGTTGCGGCGCAGCATGGTGGACGAGTCGCGTACGGCGAGGGACAGGGTGCTCATCGCAGGGCCTCCGTGGTCCGGTCGGTCTGGTGGCTGCTGTCGGTCAGGGCGAAGAAGACGTCGTCGAGATCGGGTGTGTGCACGGTCAGCTCGTCTGCCTCGATGCCTTCAGCGTCCAACTGGTCGAGGACGGACCGCAGTTCGCGCTGACTGCCGTCGCTGGGCAGTTGTAGGGCCAGCAGCTCGTCGTTGCGGACGGCCTCGGTGAGTGCGCCGGCGGCGCTCCGGTAGGCGGCCGGGTCGGTGAAGCGGAGCCTGATGTGGCCGCCGGGGATCAGCCGCTTGAGCTCCTCGGTGCTGCCCTCGGCGACGATCCGGCCTTCGTGCAACACCGCTATGCGGTCGGCGAGTTCGTCGGCCTCCTCCAGGTACTGGGTGGTGAGGAAGACGGTGACGCCGCCGGTGACGAGGTCACGGATGATCTGCCACATGGTGTGCCGGGCGCGTGGGTCGAGGCCGGTGGTCGGTTCGTCGAGGAAGATGATCCGCGGGTCGCCGACCAGCGTCATGGCGATGTCGAGGCGGCGCTTCATGCCGCCGGAGTAGGTGGACGCGGGCTTCTTCGCGGCGTCCGTGAGGCCGAAGCGGGCGAGGAGCTCGGCGGCGACCCGCCGCCCCTCCCGCTTGGGCAGATGGTGCAGGTCGGCCATGAGGAGCATGTTCTCCTCGCCGGTGATCAGCCCGTCGACGGCGGAGAACTGCCCGGTGACACCGATCCGGGCACGGACGGCCTGGGCGTCGACGGCGAGGTCGTGGCCCGCGACCCGCAGTTCACCGGCGTCGGCGGCCACGAGCGTGGAGAGGATCTTGACGGCGGTGGTCTTGCCGGCGCCGTTCGGGCCGAGCAGGGAGAAGACCGTGCCCTGGGGTACGGACAGGTCGATGCCGTCGAGGACGAGTCTGTCGCCGTAGGACTTGCGCAACTGCCGTGCGCTGATGGCTGGTTCGGTACTCATGGAAGGGTTCCTTGGGGACTTGGGGACTTGGGGACTTGCGGGACTCGGGGGATTCGGGGACTTGGGGGAGGACCGGGGGGGCGTGGGCGCTTGGGTGTGCGGGCGCTGGGGGGCGGGGGGCTGGGGTGGTGCCTCTCAGAGGCCGCGGGCGGTGATGTCGCCGTGGGAGGTGGTGGCGCGGATGCGGAGGGCAGGCGTGCCGTCGTTCTTGAGGGCGTTGGCGACGCGGCCGTAGGAGGTGCCGGCGTCGAGCGAGGCGCAGACGCCGTGGGCGGCGGTGACCGTGATGTCGCCCGACTGGGTGGTCAGTGTGAGAGCGCCGGCGCCGGCCTCGTCGACGGTGATGTCGCCCTTGTGGGTGCTGATCACGCCGTCGCCGGTCAGTCGGCCGACGGTGACGCCCTCGTAGGCGGCCAGGTTCAGGCCCGCGGCCTCGTCGATCTTCACCGCGCCGTGGGCGCCCTCGAAGGAGACGTGGCCCAGGCGTCCCACGACCCGCAGTTCGGCGGCGCCGGACCTGCCCTCGACGCGGGATCCGGCGGGCAGCTGGACGGTGACCTCGACGGCCCCGCTGTGGCCGAGGAGTGAATTCTTCGCGGCCGGTGCCGCGATACGCAGGACACCGTCCGCGTAGCCGACCTGGATCTCCTCGGCGGCCTTCGCGTCACGGCTCTTGGCGGGGTTGGCGGGCAGCACCTCGACGGTGGTGTCGGCGCGGTCGGCGGCGATGAACCGGACGCGTCCGGCCGGGATGTCGAGCACGGCGGTCACGGTGGTGGGGGTGTCGAACTTCTGCATGGTTCTGCTCCTTCAACCTGCCGGGCCCGGCCCCTTCGGCCTGGCGTTTCCGACAACGCAAAAGCTACGTTGCGTTCGAAGATCTGGCAACGAACGTGTTGCATAAAAAGCAGAGATATGCAGGTCAGGGTGGAAATATCATTGCAACGACCCAGAAGAGAACGCAACAACCCGCCTCCCATTCGTTGCAATGAGTAGACGGTTAACGCTATACTGGAGGCCGCCGATCGACGACACGAACGAAAGAGGGCGCACCATGCCGGGAGGCAGGCTCACCCAGTCCGAACGCCAGCAGATCGCCATGGGACTGGCCGACGGCCTCGCCTACGCGGAGATCGCCCGGCGCCTGGAGCGCCCCACCTCGACCGTCACCCGCGAGGTCATGCGCAACGGCGGCCCCACCGGCTACCGCGCCGACCTCGCCCACCGCGCCACCGAACGCCGCGCCCACCGCCGCCGCCGGCCGACCCCCCGCCACGCGAACACCCTGCCGCAGCCCTACGGGCGCGACATCGAGGCCGTGCGCGAGTTCGAGGAGACGCTGACCACCGTCTTCATCCAGACGGGCACGCCCACGATGATGGCTCGGGTCATGGCCTGCCTCCTCGTCAGCGACTCGGCGAGCCTCACCGCCGCCGAACTCGTCGAACGCCTCCAGGTCAGCCCGGCATCCGTCTCCAAGGCCATCGCGTTCCTGGAGAGTCAGAACCTGGTGCGGCGCGAACGCGACGAGGGCCGCCGCGAGCGCTATGTCATGGACAGCGGCGTCATGTACGAGTCGATGATGGCCAGCGCCCGCGGCACCGCCCAGGTCGCCGCCACCACCCGGCAGGGCGTCGCCGTCCTCGGCCCCGCCACCCCGGCGGGAACGCGCCTGGAGAACATCGCCCGCTTCATGGACTACGTGTCCGAGAGCCTCATCCGCGCCTCGGAGCAGGCCCGCGACATCCTGTACAGCACGTCGGCCGACTCCGACCCGGGCCAGTAGCGCGAGAGTTGCCGCCCGACGCGGCGTCCCGTGTCCCGTGTCCCGCCCGTGTCCCGTGAGCGTCACCGTGACGCACATCTTGACATGTACACCTGATGGTTAGGAAAGTTTCCTAACGAGGATTCCCCTCCCGCCTCCCTTCCCCGGCAGGAGATCTGATGAAGAACCACAGGCTCGGACACCTCACACACCTCACACACCTCAGCCACCTCACAGACCTCCGGCGCCTCGGACGCTGGACGGCGACCACAGCCGTCACCGCCCTTCTCGGCGCCGGTCTCTCCACCGCCGTAACGGCGGGAACCGCCCAGGCGGCCACCGCGTCCCGCCCGTTCCCCGCCCATGTCACCTACCAGCAGGGCGTGATGCCCTCCGCCTCTCCCTCCACCCGCGACGCGGCCGTGGAGAAGGCGTACGACTCCTGGAAGAGCAGCTACCTGGTGCACGGCTGCGCCGACAACGAGTACTACGTGTCGACCAAGGGCGATGACGACGCCCCCCACAACGGCACGGTCTCCGAGGCGCAGGGCTACGGCATGAACATCGTGCCGCTGATGGCCGGGTACGACCCGGACGCGCAAACCGAGTTCGACGGCATGTGGCAGCTGGTCAAGGACCACGAGGACCAGTACGGCCTGATGGAATGGCAGCTCGACGGCACCACCTGCGACTACACCGACTCGGGAACACCGGACGGTGCCACCGACGGCGACCTGGACATCGGATACGGCCTGCTCCTCGCCGACAGACAGTGGGGCGGATACCGCTCCGACGCGCTCGCCTGGCTCGGCCGCGTCTACCACCACGACGTGACCCCGGACGGCCACCTCAAATGCGAGGACGACGGCCCGGACACCGACACCCGCCCCTCCGACGACATGCTGGACCACCTTCGCGCCTTCGCCGCCTTCGACACGGCACACGACTGGAACAAGGTGATCGCCCGGATGGAGGCCCTCACCACCGAGTTCACCGACTCCTACTCTCCCGGCCCCAAGCTGATGTCGGACTTCGTCGTCGCCGCCGACACCACCAGCCCCAAGCCCGCCCCGGCCGACTACCAAGAGAGCCAGCCGGACGACATCGTCGGCTACAACTCGGTCCGGGTGCCCTGGCACATGGGAACCGACGCGCTGCTGTACGGATCCGACACCGCCGCCGTGTCGACCTCCGTCGCCAAGGCGGAGTCGGCGTGCTACAAGTCGGCGTCGGGCGGCGACCCGCTCAAGGTACAGCCGCACATCAGACTGAACTGCACCTTCGCCGACGTCTCCGGCGACACCCGGGCCGAGGAGGCAGGCGACTCGGCGGGCCCGGCCGCGATGGTCTCCGGCGACCAGGCATGGACCGACGCCATCTGGAACGAGCTGGGCAGCAACCCCTTCGGCGACGCGTACTACGGCGAGACCATCAAGATGCTGGTCTACCTCGTCATGGCCGGTGACTACTGGAACCCCACCGCGAGCGGCACCACAGGCCCGACGCAGCTGCTCGGCGACCCCGGATTCGAGAACGGCGCCGACGCCACGCCCTGGACGCAGTCCTCGACGCTCGGCTACGCGCCGGTCAACAACGACACGGCCGACGAGCCCGCCCACTCCGGGAGCTGGGACGCCTGGCTCAACGGCGACGGCAGCGCCGACACCGACACGGTGGCGCAGACGGTGACGATCCCGGCGGGATCCACCGCCGCCCTGTCGTACTGGCTGCACATCGACACCACCGAGAACACCGGCTCCGCGAAGCCGGACACGCTCAAGGCACAGATCCTGGACGGCTCGGGCAGCACGCTCAAGACCCTCGCCTCCTACTCCAACCTCGACCACAACACCGGCTACACCCAGCACACCTTCGACCTGACGGCGTACGCGGGGCAGACCGTGACACTGAAGTTCACCGGGACCGAGACCGACGCCGACGCGGGCACCACCGACTTCGTCCTCGACGACACGGCACTCGACGTCTCGGGCGCCACCGCCACCACCGCCTTCACCCAGGCGGACATCGACGACGCGGTGGCGGCCCCGCCCATCGCCTTCGCCGCACCCACCTCCTCCAGCCCGCGCCCCGGCACCAAACCGAGCAACGTCCGTGCCTCCGCCGCCTTGAACTACCTCGCCCTTGTCGACAAGGAGACACCCGCAGCGGAGTCGAGCACCGGGACGAGCGTGGACAGCGCGCTGCTGAGACAAGTGCGCAGCCTGATCGCCGGAGGCCACAAACCCGACGCCGACGGGGGCCTGGAAGGCTGGTCGCACGGCCTGGTCGCCCAGGCGCTGCTCCTGCTGAAGAACGGCCCGGCATGGAGCGAACTGTCGAGCAGCGAGCAGAACAAGGTGAGCCTGGTCGAGGAGGCGATGGGCTTCGGCGGCAACTACACGTACAACGACGCCAACGACTTCTCCTCAGGCATCTGCGGATTCGGCAACTTCCACAAGACCGCCAACCCCAACTTCCGCGACGGGTACGTCGACGCCGAACTCGCGGCGATCCAGTTCTTCGGCGGGGCCTCCCACTGGAACTCCCTGCTGGCCGGCTTCGACGCGAAGACCTTCGCCGGCACGCTCGACAACGCCGGACTCACGAACGCGGGCGGCTGCTTCACCGCCGTGGGCTCCGCGGCCGACTCCGCGATCCGCCCGGCCTTCGTCTGGGAAGGGCACGCGGCGTCCGACCCGACAGGCATCTGGAACCAACTCGCCGCCGACACCTTCGACAAGACCGTGACCAGTAAGGTCGCCGGCACATCCAACGGGGCCGACGTCACCGCGGCCATCGCCGACGGCACCACGAGCCCCGAACAGGGCAGGACGGGCATGGCCCACGAGTTCGTCTCCAAGGACTCCGGCGGCCTGCGCAGCTCCGCGCTGTACGCGTTCGAGGGCTGGATGAACGTCACCGCGAGCCGAGCCGCGATGTCCGCGCTGGGCAGCTTCTCCTGCGCGTCAGCGCCCGACGCCGGCCGGTACCTGGTCGGCACCAAGGACCTGATCTACAAGCTGCGCCACGGCTACATCAGCTACGCCAAGAGCCAGGACGGCATCCTGGTGGACGACCACGGCGACCCGTCCTCCGGCGGCCCGGCCGCCAAGGGCTACGCCTACGACCTCGATGCCTACGACGCGGTGCTGACACGGCAGCCCTGCTGACCCGACCCGCCCGAAGCGACACAGCCGCCGTCCGCCACCACGCCGAACCCGGCAGGCACCATGGCGGGCGGCCGGCCGCCCGCTCCACCACTGCTCGGACATCGCGCCCACATCACTTCGAGGCCGCCGGTGGCCAAACCCTCTCCCTCGGCACCAGCGCGGCGTGTACGTCGACGGTGTCCTGCCCTGTGGTGAGCGTCGCGCCATTGCGGCGCTGCCCCTTCCAGTCGAGGCGCAGGGCCGCCAAGGCCGCCGCCCTAATCGTGTTGACCACCCCCGGCAGGCGGTGCTGGAGTCGGCACGTGGACAGCATTCCCGCCAACCGGCGGCTCTGGAACCGGATCAGCGACGCCTACCAGCACGAGCACGACCCTCAGATCGGCGCCGCACCCCGGCTGTGGGGCATGTACTCGATCCCCGACGCGCAGCTGAACGCCCTGGGTGACGTCACCGGCAAACGCGTCCTCGAACTCGGCTGCGGCGCCGGCCAGTGGTCAAGGGCACTGGCCGCCGAGGGAGCCAACGTGGTCGGACTCGACCTGTCCGAAGCCCAACTCGCCGCGGCGGCGGGCGCGATGGGAGCGGCCCGCTACCCGCTGGTGCAGGCAGCCGCCGAACAACTGCCCTTCGCCGCAAACAGTTTCGACCTGGTGTTCTGCGACTTCGGCGGGCTCAGCTGGGCGGCCCCGCACCTGGCCGTCCCGCAGGCCGCACGCGTCCTGGGCCGAGGCGGACGCCTGGTGTTCAACGTCGCCAGCCCATGGTTCGAGGCATGCTACGACGAAGCCGCCGGCCGCGTGACCACGACGCTGCGGCAGGACTACTTCGGGCTGAACACCATCGCCGAGGGCGACGGCGCGACCAGCTACCAGCTCACCTACGGCGACTGGGTCAAGGTCCTGCGCGGCGCCGGTCTCGTCATCGACGACCTCGTCGAGCCGCGGCCCGAACCCGCAACGCTCAACGGCTACAACGAAACCGACCCGCCCGACTGGGCACACCGCTGGCCGGCGGAACTGCTCTGGGTGACCCACAAACCGTAGGGCCGGCGCGCCATCCCCTGTGTGGCACGCCGGCCCCGGTGGCACGCTGGCCCGGTGGCGCTACGGCAGCCGCTTCTCGTAGTACTTGTCCTTGTCGGAGTCGTAGACCAACCTGCCGTCGGCGCTGTACCCCTTGATATGAGGGGCCACGGTGACTTGGTGCTTCAGCACGCCCGAGCCGACGAACCAGCCGTGGTCCAAGGCGGCCCGGCTGGTGACACCCCCGTAGGAGACGGTCACCCGGGCCACCGACGGCTGAGCGGTTCCGATGACGCCCCATCGAAACGGCAGCTTCCAGTTGCCACGGTCGAGGTACGACTGCTGGTAGAGCTTGCCGCCGTTGATGTCGGCCATCACGGGGCCCGCGCCCGGCGGACGGTCGGATCCCGAGCTGATGTTGATACCCGCGGCCTGGCCGTTCTTGATGTCGCAGATCAACCGGGTCTGCTTCGGCCCCTTCTCCACCGCCACGACGTACATGCCGTCGCCGGGCGCGTTGGAGTCGCCCTTACTGTTCATCGCCAGGATGATCCGGTAGTTCTCCGCCGCTCCCAGGTCCGTGCGGAACTTGTCGGAAAGGCCGCCCGCGTGCGACCGGCTGTTGTACGCGATGCACTTCTCCAGACCGTCGACGGCCCTTGGGAAGGTGATCCCGTCGAGAAGCTGACCCTGCGTGGCCGGCCGCGCGGGCCCCGGCGGCGACGCGGACGCCGTCGGCGTGGGCGTTTGCGGCAGCCGCGGCGTGGCGTCGGCGGTCGGCGGCGTCGACGCCGCCATGTCCACACCTGCGTCCCCGTCGGCCAGCGCGTACGCGCCCACGGGCACCGCCGCCAGCGTCAC
>NZ_JAPHNL010000090.1 GCF_026274175.1 Streptomyces beihaiensis | reverse complement strand
CCCTCTCGCCGCACCGGCCGAAAGCCCAAGTACGTCCAGTACGAGGGCTTCCGGCCGGCACGCCGAGAGCACGCACCAGACGCCGCTCCTTGACGGGCAAACGTTGCCTGCCGGAGCACTAGCTTGATCTTCGACCTGTGCGGCGGGCCTTGTCGGGGCCGGGGGGCTTCCACGGCGGCCTGTAGCGATGTCGTCGGCGGCCGACGCTCCCCGTCGACGCCCTTCTCCGCCTCGCGGCCGCACGCACCGGACCCCGCTCAGCAGCACCGGCCGGGCACGGTCGGCCGGGTGCGACCCGATCCGCCGGACAGGCCCCGGAACCCGGCGGAGCGTGCCCGCCGCGGGCGAGTCAGTGGGCCGAACCGGACAGCTGGAGTCCGATCACGCCCGCGATCACCAGCGAGATCGAGACGATCTTGAGGGTGGACACCACGTCGCCGAGGAAGATCATTCCGTAGATCGCGGTGCCCGCGGCCCCGATCCCCGTCCACACCGCGTACGCGGGCCCCACATCCAGCTTCCGCAGCGAGAGCGTGAGCAGGCCGAAGCTGCCCAGGGCGAACGCGCAGAACGCGACCGTCGGCCACAGCCGGGTGAAGCCGTGCGACAGCTTCAGACTCACCGCGAAACCGGTCTCCAGGATTCCGGCGACGATGACCAGCAGCCACGCCATGTGCTTTGCCTCCAGCGTCAGTCACTCGTCACTGGCCACGTCGGTCGGTCGTCACCAGCCACTCGTACGGCCTCGATCTTGCACAGGCTCGGGGTGATTATGCCTCTCGAACGTCAGTCGCCCTCGCGGTCAGTCGCCCTCGCGGCGCTCGCGTGTGGCGAGCAGCCGCCGCAGCGAGTAGAGCCGCGCCGGATCGGCGTGCCCCTCCTCCACCCACGCGTCCAGGGCGCAGTCCGGCTCGTCGTGGCTGCACGCGCGCGGGCAGTCGGCGGTCCCCGGTTCCAGGTCCGGGAAGGCGTGGATGACGCGCGACGGATCGACGTGGTGCAGGCCGAACGACCGCACGCCCGGCGTGTCCACCACCCAGCCCGCGTCGCCGGACAGCGGCAGCGCCAGCGCCGAGGTGGTGGTGTGCCGGCCGCGCCCCGTGACCGCGTTGACATGGCCCGTCGTACGCCGACGGTCCTCCGCCACCAACGCGTTCACCAGCGTCGTCTTGCCGACACCCGAGTGTCCGACGAACGCCGTCACCTTGCCGTCGAGCTGCTCGCGCACCCGCGCCACCGCGGTCCCGTCCGCCAGTTCGTCGCGGCTGGTGACGACGTAGGGGATGTCGAGATCGCCGTACAGGTCGAGGATCTTCTCCGGTGGCGCCAGGTCCGACTTGGTGAGCACGAGCAGCGGGTCGAGCCCGCCGTCGTACGCCGCCACCAGACAGCGGTCGATCATGCGCGGGCGCGGCTCGGGGTCGGCGAGCGCGGTGACGACGGCCAGCTGGTCGGCGTTGGCGACGACGACCCGCTCGTACGGGTCGTCGTCGTCGGCCGTGCGGCGCAGCACCGACGAACGCTCCTCGATGCGGACGATGCGCGCCAGGGTGTCCTTCTTGCCGGACAGATCGCCGACCACGGCCACCCGGTCGCCCACCACCGCCGCCTTGCGGCCCAGCTCACGGGCCTTCATCGCCATGACGGGCCGCCCCTCGATGAGGACGGTCAGCCGGCCCCGGTCCACGGTCAGGACCATGCCCCGCGCCGCGTCCTCGTGCTTGGGACGGAGGGTGGAACGCGGCCGGTTGCCCTTGCGGTTGGGGCGCTGACGGATGTCGTCCTCGTCGGTGTGCTTGCCGTAGCGGCGCATGGCGTTACGTCCGTCCCCTACGGCCTGTCCGCTCCGAGCATTCCGGCCCACAGGTCGGGGAAGTCCGGCAGCGTCTTGGCGGTCGTCGCCACGTTCTCGATCTGCACGCCTTCCACGGCCAGGCCGATGATCGCGCCCGCGGTGGCCATGCGGTGGTCGTCGTACGTGTGGAAGATCCCGCCGTGCAGCCGGCGCGGGCGGATGTGCAGGCCGTCCGCGGTCTCCGTGACGTCGCCGCCCAGCTCGTTGATCTCCTTGGTGAGCGCGGCGAGCCGATCCGTCTCGTGCAGGCGCAGGTGGGCGACGCCGCGCAGCGTCGACGGCGAGTCGGCGAGCGCGGCCACGGCGGCGATGCCCGGCGTCAGCTCGCCGACCTCGCTGAGGTCGACGTCGATGCCGTGCACCGAACCCGAACCGGTGAACTCAAGGCCCTGGTCGGTCAGTTCGCAGGAGCCGCCCATCGTCGTGAAGATCTCGCGCAGCGCGTCACCGGGCTGCGTGGTCTGCTCGGGCCAGTCGGGGACGGTGACCTTGCCGCCGGTGACCAGGGCCGCGGCGAGGAACGGCTGGGCGTTGGACAGGTCGGGCTCGATCGTGATGTCACGGCCGAGCAGGGCGCCCGACGTCACCCGCCACACGTTCGGCTCGCCGCCGGACTCCGGGGTGTCGACCTGGGCTCCGGCCGCCCGCAGCATGTCGACCGTCATCCGGATGTGCGGCATGGACGGCAGCGTGGACCCGGTGTGCCGGACCTCCACACCCTGGTTGAACCGCGGCCCGGACAGCAGCAGGGCCGACACGAACTGCGAGGACGAGGAGGCGTCGATCTCGACCGGGCCGCCTTCGAGCGCCCCGCCGCCGTGCACGGTCAGCGGCAGCGCGCCGCGCCCCTCGTCGTCGACCCGGGCGCCGAGCGCGCGCAGGGCGTCGATGACACCGTGCAGCGGCCGCTCGTACGAGCGCGGGTCGCCGTCGAACCGGATCGGCCCGTCGGCGAGCGCGGCCACCGGCGGCAGGAAACGCATCACGGTGCCCGCGTTGCCCACGTCGACCGTGGCCGGGCCCTGGAGGCGGCCCGGGATGACCCGCCATGCCTCACCGGAGGCCGCCGGGCCGCCGGCGACGGAGGAGCTCGACGAGGCGGACGACATCGACGACACGGTCTCCTCGATGCCCACGCCCATGGCGCGCAGCGCGCCCGCCATCAGGACGGTGTCGCGCGAGCGCAGCGGGCGGCGCAGCCAGCCCGGCTCGGCGGCGAGGGAGGCGAGGACGAGGGCCCGGTTGGTGACGGACTTCGACCCCGGCACGTGAACGGTCGCGTCGACGGCTCCGCTCGCGTACGGGGCGGGCCAGAGGGCGGAGTGCTCGGGGTGCTCGGGGTTCGTGGGCATGCCTTTACTTTAGTGGGCGCGCGGCAAGCCACCTGCTCACACTCCGGTCAGACCCCCAGGAGCCATCGACCGCCGCCGAGCAGCGAGCACAGCGAGACGGCGTGGAAGAAGAACAGCCACATGCCCGCGGGCACGTGCGTGAGCCGCGACAGCTGGTCCGCGTCGGAGTCCCCGGCGCCTGCCACCCCTGCCCGGCGCCGCTTGCTCTGCAGCTCGAACGCGGGCCGTACGCCCCCGAGCAGCAGGAACCACACCACGGTGTACGCGAACGCCGCCTGCACCTGCGGCCCGGTCAGCCACGACACCAGCAGGAACGCGCCGCCGGTGACGACGACGGTCAGGACGCCGTACGCGTTCCTGATCATCACCAGCATGACCACGAGCAGCGCCGTGGCGAGCCACAGCAGCAGCGTGATGTGCCCGTCCCCGAGCAGCGCGGCGCCGCCCAGGCCGAGCAGCGGCGGCGCCGTGTACCCGGCGGCAGCGGTGAGGATCATGCCGAGTCCGGTCGGTTTGCCGCGGCTGACGGTGAGGCCGCTGGTGTCCGAGTGGAGCCGGATGCCGTCGAGGCGGCGGCCGGTGAGCAGCGCCACGAGTCCGTGGCCGCCCTCGTGCGCGATGGTGATGGCGTTGCGGGAGAGCCGCCAGACGCTGTGCGGCACGATCACGGCCAGGGCGGCCACGGCGGTGACGATCACCACCCACGCGTCGGGGTCGGACTGGGTGGCGAAGAGCCGGTCCCAGAGGCTGGCGTCCATGGTCTTTCCGGGCTCCCGTTCGGTGCTGGGGACGGTGGTCGGGCGAGTGCGGGCTCTGGCACTGTGGCACGTATGTGCGGACGGTATGCATCGAGTCGTAGGCCCGAGGATCTCGCGGGAATCTTTGAGATCGAGAAGTGGGAGCCCGAGGAGTCCTATGAGCCGGACTACAACGTGGCCCCCACGGCGGAGGTCTACGCGGTACTCGACCGTCCTCTCAAGGACGCCGACGACCGTCGCCCGGTTCGCCAGCTGCGGAAACTGAAGTGGGGTCTGGTCCCGTCGTGGGCCAAGTCGCCCGAGGGCGCCGCCCGCATGATCAACGCGCGGGCCGAGACGGTGTACGAGAAGCCGTCGTACCGGCGTGCCTTCGCCGCCCGCCGCTGCATCATCCCCGCGGACGGCTATTACGAGTGGGTGACCGGGTCCGCCGAGCGGGACCTGGAGGTCGAGGGCAGGAAGAAGCGCCCGCGCAAGCAGCCGTACTTCGTGACGCCCGCGGACGGTTCGGTCTTCGCGATGGCCGGGCTCTACGAGTTCTGGCGCGACCGTACGCTGCCGGACGAGCATCCGCTGGCCTGGTGGGTGACGTGCTCGGTGATCACCACGGAGGCGGAGACCGCGCCGCTGGCCGTGGCCCCGGCGCAGGGGCCGCGCTCGCTCGCGGACATCCACCCCCGGATGCCGCTGATGCTGACGCCGGACCGGTGGGACGCGTGGCTGGACCCGGCGCGGACGGACGTGGCCGACCTGCGCCCGCTGCTCGCCGCTCCGCCCGAGGGGCTGATGCGGGCGTACCCCGTGTCCACGGCGGTGAGCAACGTCCGCAACAACGGCCCTGAACTGGTGAGGGAGCTGGAGGGCCCGGAGGAGGGGACGTTGTTCTGAGAGGGCGGCCGGCGCGGCCTTCGGGGGACGCGGGGAACCGCGCGAACACCCACGACGGGCCGTGCGCGCACGGCGAACCGTGCACCATGGGCGCGTGAGCCGTAGCGAAACGATTCCCACCGAGACGGGCGACGCCCGTGTCACCTGGTTCCCCGCCCCGGGGGCGAAGACCGTCCTCGCCGTGAGCCACGGCGCGGGCGGCGGCATCGAGGCGAGGGACCTCCAGGCCCTCGCCGCGGCGCTGCCCGCCCACGGCGTCACGGTCGCCCTGGTGGAGCAGCCCTGGCGTGTGGCGGGCAAGAAGCTCGCCCCGGCGCCCAAGACCCTCGACAAGGGCTGGCGCGGCGTGTGGCCGGCCCTGACCGCCCCCGGCCTTCCGGTGATCGCCGGAGGCAGAAGCGCCGGCGCCCGCGTCGCCTGCCGCACCGCCGGGGAGCTGGGCGCGGCGGCCGTCCTCGCGCTGAGCTTCCCGCTGCACCCGCCCGGCAAGCCGGAGAAGTCCCGCGCCGACGAGCTGCTCGGCGCGGGCGTGCCCACGCTCGTCGTCCAGGGCGGCAACGACCCGTTCGGCAGGCCCGCCGAGTTCCCCGAGGGCTCCCACCGGCTGGTCGAAGTCCCGTACGGGGACCATGGGTTCGCCGTGCCGAAGAGAGCCGGGATCGGTCAGGAGGAGGCGCTGGGCGTGATCACGGACGCTGTCGCCGAGTGGGTCAGGTCACTGGGCTGACGCCTGGGAATGCGGAGGAGGAGACGACTGTTGTGCGGACTGTCGGTGCACAGTACGCACGAGAGGAAGTCCGCCGCATGGGTTCGACCATTTGCCCTGACCGCGCAACCGCTCCTGAGCTGGAGTGGAGTGTGCTGCGGGCGCCCAAGGCCGCTCCTGTTCGGGCGGCGGGCAGGCCGGATCGTCGTCTATCCTCCGATTCCAGTGGGGTCCCGCAGGGCTTCGCGAAGACGCTTGAGGAGGTGGGTCCGGTCACAGGGACCGACGCAGGTACCGAACACGGCCAGGCGGAGCAGCCCGACACCCCGGAGAACGACGGGACGGAGAGCGCCGCCGAGCGCAGCGCCCGGTTCGAGCGGGACGCGCTGGAGTTCCTCGACCAGATGTACTCGGCCGCGCTGCGCATGACGCGCAACCCGGCGGACGCCGAGGACCTGGTCCAGGAGACGTACGCGAAGGCATACGCGTCGTTCCACCAGTTCCGTGAGGGCACCAACCTGAAGGCGTGGCTGTACCGGATCCTGACGAACACCTTCATCAACTCGTACCGCAAGAAGCAGCGCGAGCCGCAGCGCAGTGCCGCCGAGGAGATCGAGGACTGGCAGCTGGCGCGCGCCGAGTCGCACATGTCGACCGGGCTGCGCTCCGCCGAGTCGCAGGCGCTCGACCACCTGCCCGACTCGGACGTGAAGCAGGCTCTGCAGGCGATCCCCGAGGAGTTCCGCATCGCGGTCTATCTCGCCGATGTAGAGGGCTTTGCCTACAAGGAGATCGCGGACATCATGGGAACACCCATCGGGACGGTGATGTCCCGGCTGCACCGGGGCCGTCGCCAGCTGCGCGGCATGCTCGAGGACTACGCCCGTGACCGCGGGCTCGTCCCGGCGGGCGCGGGTGAGGCGAACGAATCGAAAGGCTCGGGGTCATGAGCTGCGGAGACCACCACGAGACGGACTGCAGTGAGGTCCTTGACCACCTGTACGAGTTTCTCGACCACGAGATGCCGGACAGCGACTGCAGCAAGTTCGAGGTGCACTTCGAGGAGTGCTCCCCGTGTCTGGAGAAGTACGGCCTGGAGCGGGCCGTGAAGAAGCTGGTCAAGCGCTGCTGCGGCCATGACGACGTGCCGACCGACCTGCGGGCCAAGGTCATGGGCCGTATCGACCTGATCCGGTCCGGTCAGGTCACGCCCGAGGACGGCATGGGCAAGCCGCTCGCCTGAGCGCCAGGATTCACTCGATCGTGCTAATCCGGGGCCGTCGGCCCCCGTTGCCCCTTGAAGCCGCACGTGTTGATGCCGCACGTGATCCAGGTGGCGCGTCCTGCCGTCGCGCGTGGTCGTGGAGCGTCAGACCGGTCCCCGCCGTGAGCGAGCGCTCACCGTCCGGATCGTGCGCGCGGCGCATGCGTACGACGCGCCGACCGGGGAACAGGGACCCCAGGGAGCCAGGGGCTCTTGTCGGCCCGCGGTCCTGGCGACCATGGTGTCCCGTACGGGTCTGACCACGGGGGCGGCTGGGTAACCCATGAGTAATGAGCGGGCGTCCCGCCGCACGTGGTTGGATGCGAATGAGCCCCGGAAGCGGGTGGCAGGGGGCGCTGGCCTCAAGTATCGGCAGGCGGGAATCGTGAGGATCTTCGGCAAGGGACGGCACCGGCCCTCCGCCTCCTGGCGGCAGGCCACGGACCGCGCGTTCACGCTGATAGGCGACGGGCGGTACGAGGACGCGGGAGCGCTGCTCACCCGTGCCGCCGACCTGGAACCGTGGCTCTCGGAGTCCTGGTTCAACCTGGCCCTGCTGCACAAGTTCCGGCACGACTGGGAGCAGGCGAGGGCGGCGGGCCTGCGGGCCGTGGCCCTGCTCGAACGGGAGACCGGCGCTCCCGACTGGTGGAACGTCGGCATCGCCGCCACCGCCCTGCAGGACTGGCCGCTGGCCCGGCGGGCCTGGCAGGCGTACGGGCTGAAGGTGCCCGGCGGCGCCGCCGTCGCGGGGGAGCCCGAGGGGATGGACCTGGGCAGCGCCGCCGTCCGGCTCTCGCCGGAGGGGGAGGCCGAGGTGGTGTGGGGGCGGCGGGTGGACCCCGCCCGGATCGAGGTCCTGTCCATTCCGTTGCCGTCGTCCGGGCGGCGCTGGGGCGAGGTCGTGCTCCACGACGGGGTGCCGCACGGCGAGCGGACCACCGCGGCCGGGCACGCGTTCCCGGTCTTCGACGAGATCGAGCTGTGGGCTCCGTCGCCCGTGCCCACCTGGGTCGTACTCCTCGAAGCCGACACCGAGGACGACCGGGACGCGCTGGAGCGGCTGGCCGCGGACGCCGGCTTCGCCGCCGAGGACTGGTCGTCGTCGGTGCGCCTGCTGTGCCGGACGTGCTCGGAGTCGCGGATGCCGTCGGACGAGGGGGACGGGGAGCACCTCGACCCGCATGATCACAGTGAGCCGGGGCATCCGGGCCCGCTCGGGCACCGCACCGACGGGCACGACGGGCAGCTCTGGGTGCCGGAGCGGGAGTGCGGGCTCGCCGCGCCGGCTTCGTTGGTCAGGGGCCTCCTCGACGGGTGGGTCGCGGATGCGCCCGATTCGCGGGACTGGCGGGATCTCGAAGAGGTGTGCTGAGCGCGCCGTCGCAGCCGCTGCCGGACACCCTCCCGCGCCCGTGGGGCCTGTCGTTTCCCCGTACCCTGTAGGGGTTCCATCTCCGTTCCCCTAGGAAGGCGTACGTCCGTCATGGCTCAGCAGGACACCGAGAAGCAGCACGTGGCGGACGCAGGCGTGCTCCCCGTCGACGACGAGGGCTTCGTCGTCGACACCGAGGACTGCGAGGCGCGGGAGGCGGCCTACCGGGAGCGGGGCACCTCGCGGCCGATCACGGTGGTGGGCAACCCGGTTCTGCACAAGGAGTGCAAGGACGTCACCGAGTTCGACGAGGAACTGGCCGCGCTCGTCGACGACATGTTCGCCAGCCAGCGCACCGCCGAGGGCGTGGGCCTGGCCGCCAACCAGATCGGCGTCGACAAGAAGGTCTTCGTCTACGACTGCCCGGATGACGAGGGCGTGCGCCACGTCGGCGTCGTCTGCAATCCGGTGCTGCGCGAGCTGCCCGCCGAGCAGCGCCGCCTCGACGACTCCAACGAGGGCTGCCTGTCCGTGCCGACCGCGTACGCCGAACTCGCCCGCCCCGACTACGCGGTGGTCACCGGCCAGGACGAGAAGGGCAACCCGATCACCGTGCGTGGCACCGGGTACTTCGCGCGCTGCCTGCAGCACGAGACGGACCACCTGTACGGGTACCTGTACATCGACCGCCTCTCCAAGCGCGAGCGCAAGAACGCCCTGAAGCAGATGGCGGAGGGCACCCCGCGCTACCCCGTCGTTCCCAACGACTGACCAACGCCTGGGCCCGCAGAGCCTGTTGAGCACCGAGCGGCGCCCGGTACGGAACATTCCGGCCGGGTGCCGCTCGTCGTCGTGGGCGCGCTCCCGTGTGCGCCCGCGTGTGCGAACAGGACCGGCCGTACGGCAACCAGATTCGGTCACGTAAGCGGACAATTCAGGCGGCTGTGGGTGGTGAGGGGAGCAAATCCATTCCCAGAACGGTCAGTTGTAGTGCTGAATAGAAAGCGCGGGGATACGCAACGGCGCGCGCCCGGCACGGGGGCGGCGTACGCCGCACGTGGCAGAGAGGGGAAAGTGCATGCCTGCTTATCCACAGACAGCGATCCCACCGGCGCTGGCACTACCGGTGATCGAGGAGGCGTTTCCTCGCAATCTCCATCCGTATTGGTCCCAGCTCCAGGGGCTGACCCGCTCCTGGCTGCTGGAAAAGCGGCTCATGCCTGCGGACAAGGTGGAGAAATATGCCGATGGCCTGTGCTACACGGACCTGATGGCGGGCTACTACATGGGCGCGCCCGACGACGTGCTGTCCGCGATCTGTGACTACAGCGCGTGGTTCTTCGTCTGGGACGACCGTCACGACCGCGACGTGATCCACGGAAGGACGGCGAGCTGGCGGCGGCTCGCCGTCCAACTGCACGCGGCGACCGAGGCGCCCGAGCTTCACCTGAACCACAAGGACCCGCTGGTCGCGGGCTTCGCGGACAGTGTCGCACGGCTCCACGGCACACTGAGCCGGACATGGAACGCCCGGTTCGGGCGGCACTTCCACGCGGTGATCGACGCGTACGACGAGGAGTTCCGCAACCGGACGTCGGGCACCGTCCCGTCCGTCGACGCGTACATACGCCTGCGGAGGAAGACGTTCGCGCACGCGATCTGGCTCGACCTCCTGGAGCCGACCGCGCAGTACGAACTCCCCGCCTGGGTACGGAAAAACCCGGCGTTCGCACGTGCCGGACTGGCATGCCAGGATTTCGCGGCCTGGTACAACGACCTGTGCTCGCTGCCCAAGGAACTGGCGGGCGGCGAATTGCACAACCTCGGGATAAGTCTCATCGAAGAGCGGGGGTATTCGCTCCCCGAGGCCATGACGGAAGTGCGCCGGAGGGTCGAGGGAACCATCGATGAATTCCTTTCCGCGGAAAGGGAGGTCGAAAAGATGGCGGCCGCCACGGAAAGTGTGGGCGACGCCGGAAAGGAACTCGCCGCGGCCATCAGGCTGTGCGTCGGCAACATGCGGAACTGGTTCAGCTCCGTGTACTGGTTCCACCACGAATCGGGGCGCTACCAGGTGGACAGCTGGGACGACCGGGCCACTCCGCCCTACGTAGACGACGCCGTCCCGCCGCAGCCCGCCGAGCCGACCGTCCCGGCGCAGCGCGGCGGCCCCGTGAACGACCAGGTAGGTGAGTGCGCATGACCATCGGATCCACCCTGCCCACCGCGGCGTCCGAGGCCGGAGGGACCCCGCAGCAGCCGCCGCTCGCCCCCGGCGGCGCGCCGCTGCTCGGGCACGCCGGGCACCTGCTGCGCGACCCGCTCGGCTTCCTCACCGGGCTGCGCGACGGCGGCGACGTCGTACGCCTGAAGCTCGGACCCAAGGCGGCGTACGCGGTCAGCGACCCCGAGCTGGTCGCCGCGATGCTCAAGAACCCCGACTTCGTCGTCGGCGGGCCGCTGTGGGACACGCTCGGCGTACTCCTCGGCAAGGGCGTCGCGACCAGCAACGGGCCGCTGCACCGGCGCCAGCGCCGCACCATCCAGCCCGCCTTCCGGATGGACCGCATCCACACCTACGCGCCGGTGATGGAGGAGGAGGCGCGCGCCATGGCCGAGCGCTTCCGGCCGGGCCGGACGGTCGACATCGCCGACGAGGTGTTCCGCACCGCGACCAGGATCGTGGCGCGGTCCGTCCTCCAGGTCGACTCGATCGACGAGCGCGCCGACCGGCTCAGCACCGCGCTTCACACGGTCTTCGAGGGCCTGTACCGGCGCATGATCCTCTCCTTCGGGCCGCTGTACCGGCTGCCGCTTCCGGCCAATCGGCGATTCGAGCGCGCATTGGCCGATCTGCATCGCCTGGTCGACGAGATCATCGCCGAGCGAAGGGCCGAGGCGGCCTCCGGAAGCAATCCGGACGACCTTCTCGCGGCATTGCTCGCGGATCGTGACGAGAATGGCGAACCGGTCGGTGAACAGGAGATCCACGACCAGGTCGTGTCTCTCGTCGTGGGCGGCGCGGAGAATGCGGCGAAGACGCTGACGTGGACGTTCCAGCTTCTCGCCGAACATCCGGAGCAGGAAAGGAGGTTGTGCGAGGAAGTTGAATCCGTGACGGGTGGCCGGCCGGTCGCTTTCGGTGACCTCGGGAAACTCGCATATATGCGGAATCTGCTCACCGAGTCGATGCGGATACGGCCCGCCGTCTGGATATTGACGCGGCTTGCCGCCGTCGACACGACACTCGGCGAGTACCGGATTCCGGCCGGTTCCGACATCGTCTACAGCCCGCTGGCCATGCAGCGCGACCCGCGCGCGTTCCGTGACCACCTCACGTTCGACCCCGACCGGTGGCTGCCGGAACGGGCGGCGGACGTGACGCCCGCGGCGCACGCGCCGTTCAGCGTGGGCAACCGCAAGTGCCCTGGGGACCACTTCAGCATGGCTGAACTCGCCCTGATCCTGGCCACGGTGGTGCCCAGGTGGCGGCTGGTTCCGACCCCCGACACGGACGGCTCCGCGCGGATCGGGATCACGCTGCAGCCCAAGAACGCGGTGATGCGCGTCGAGGCCAGGCCCTAACCGGCCGCCTTGACCCGGAAGGTCCGTCTGAAGGCGTTGGGGGTCGTCCCCAGCGCCTTCATGAACTGATGCCGCATCGCCGCGGCGTTGCCGAACCCCGACCGCCCGGCGATCGACTCCACCGTCTCGTCGGTCTCTTCCAGCAACCGCTGGGCGAACAGCACGCGTTGGCGCAGCAGCCAGCGGTACGGCGTCGTCCCGGTCTCCTGCCGGAAGCGCCGCGCGAACGTCCGCGGCGACATGTGCGCACGCGCCGCGAGCCCCTCCACGGTCACCGCCTCGGCCAGGTTCCGCTCCATCCACGCCAGCACCTCGCCGACCGTGTCGCAGCGCGGCGCGGGCAGCGGGCGCGCCACGTACTGCGCCTGGCCGCCGTCGCGGTGCGGCGGGACGACCATGCGGCGGGCGATGGCGTTGGCCACCTCGGAGCCGTGTTCGCCGCGCACGACGTGCAGGCAGGCGTCGATCCCCGCGGCGGTGCCCGCCGAGGTGACGACCGGGCCGTCGTCGACGTACAGCACGTCCGGGTCGACGCGGGTGCGCGGGTGGCGTACGGCCAGCTCCCGCGCGTAACGCCAGTGGACCGCGCACCGGCGCCCGTCGAGAAGACCGGCCGCGCCGAGCGTGAACACCCCCGAGCAGACGCTCAGGACGCGCGCGCCCCGGTCGACCGCCCGGCGCAGCGCGGCGAGGACCCCCGGCGGATACGTCTCGCGCGGCCCGCCCGACGCGGGCACGGCGATCAGGTCGGCCTCGTCGAGCCGGTCGAGCCCGTACGGAGTGGAGACGGTGAGGCCCGCCACGTGCGTGCCGAGCCTGGGCCCCTCGGCCGAGACCACCGCGAAGTCGTACACCGGAAGCCCCTCGTCGCTCCGGTCGAGGCCGAACACCTCGCAGACCACGCCGAGTTCGAAGGGATGCACACCGTCGAGGAGAACCGCGGCCACGTTCTTCAGCATGTCCGACAGTGTGCCGCACGGCTGGCAGTAATTCGAGGGTCGGTGACAGAACTGCCACTGCTGGGTGGCGCTGCCAGACGGAACAGTGGAGGCCATGAACGACACCGCGATGAACTACCTGACCGTCCTCTTCGTCTTCCTCCTGCTCGCCGCCCCTTCCCTGTACGGGATCGCCCACGACCGCCGCGTCGACCGGCAGCTGCGCGAGGCGCGGGCAGCGCGCGGGGCGGCCGAGCAGCCGCCCCGGCGCACCGACTTCACCAGCGCCGCCTAGCTAGAAGTCCTCGTCGAAGCCGACCGAGCCCTCGACCGCGACCTGGTACGCCGAGGCCCGCCGCTCGAAGAAGTTGGTGAGCTCCTGGACGCCTTGCAGCTCCATGAACGAGAACGGGTTCTCCGCGCCGTACACCGGCGCGAACCCGAGCCGCTGGAGCCGCTGGTCGGCGACGCACTCCAGGTACTGCCGCATGGACTCGGTGTTCATGCCCGGCAGCCCGTCCCCGCACAGGTCGCGCGCGAACTGCAGTTCGGCGTCGACCGCCTCCCGCAGCATGTCGGTCACCTGCTGCCGCAGTTCGTCGTCGAACAGGTCCGGCTCCTCCTTGCGGACCGTGTCCACCACGTCGAAGGCGAAGGACATGTGCATGGTCTCGTCCCGGAACACCCAGTTGGTGCCGGTGGCGAGCCCGTGCAGCAGGCCGCGCGAACGGAACCAGTACACATAGGCGAAGGCCCCGTAGAAGAACAGCCCTTCGATGCACGCGGCGAAGCAGATCAGGTTCAGCAGGAACCTTCGGCGGTCCGCCCTCGTCTCCAGGCGGTCGATCTCCTCGACCGAGTCCATCCACGTGAAGCAGAACTCCGCCTTCTCCCGGATGGACGGGATGTTCTCGACGGCCGCGAAGGCCGCCGCCCGGTCCTGCGGGTCGGGCAGGTAGGTGTCGAGCAGGGTCAGATAGAACTGGACGTGCACGGCCTCCTCGAACAGCTGCCGCGACAGGTAGAGGCGCGCCTCGGGGGAGTTGATGTGCTTGTACAGGGTCAGCACGAGGTTGTTCGCGACGATCGAGTCGCCCGTCGCGAAGAAGGCCACCAGGCGGCCGATCATGTGCTGCTCGGCCGGGCTCAGCTTGGCGAGGTCGGCGACGTCGGAGTGCAGGTCCACCTCCTCCACGGTCCACGTGTTCTTGATGGCGTCCCGGTAGCGCTCGTAGAAGTCCGGGTAGCGCATGGGGCGCAGGGTGAGCTCGAAGCCGGGGTCGAGCAGGTTCTTGGCTTCGCTGGTCATTACTGGCAGGCCTCGCAGGACTCGGGGTTCTCCAGGGAGCAGGCGACGGCGTCGGCATCGGCCGTCGCCTGCACGGGGACGGTGGCGCGGGCCGCCGCCCGCGCGATGCGCGTCGCGGGGCGCGAGCGCAGGTAGTACGTCGTCTTGAGCCCGGACTTCCAGGCGTAGGCGTACATCGAGGAGAGCTTGCCGATGGTCGGCGTCTCCATGAAGAGGTTGAGCGACTGCGCCTGGTCGAGGAACGGCGTGCGCGCCGCCGCCATGTCGATCAGTGCGCGCTGCGGGATCTCCCACGCCGTGCGGTACAGCGCGCGCATGTCCTCGGGGACCCACGCGAAGCCCTGCACCGAGCCGGCCGACTCGCGCAGCGCCTCACGCGTACGGGCGTCCCACACGCCGAGCCGCTTCAGATCGTCCACCAGGTACGAGTTGACCTGGAGGAACTCGCCGGACAGCGTCTCGCGCTTGAACAGGTTGGAGACCTGCGGCTCGATGCACTCGTAGACACCCGCGATGGAGGCGATGGTGGCGGTCGGCGCGACGGCGAGCAGCAGCGCGTTGCGCAGGCCCACCTCGGCGATACGTTCGCGCAGCGCGGCCCACCGCTCGGGCCAGGCGAACCCGGTGTCGTAATGGTCGGGGTGGAGGACACCGCGGGCGGTACGCGTCTTGTCCCAGGCGGGCAGCGGGCCGCTCCGCTCGGCCAGGTCGGCGGACGCCTCGTAGGCGGCGAGCATGATCCGCTCGGCGATGCGCGTGGAGAGCGCCTTGGCCGCCGCCGAGTCGAAGGGCAGGCGCAGCTTGAAGAACACGTCCTGCAGGCCCATCGCGCCGAGGCCGACGGGGCGCCAGCGCGCGTTCGACCGGCCGGCCTGCTCGGTCGGGTAGAAGTTGATGTCGACGACCCGGTCCAGGAACGTGACGGCCGTGCGGACCGTCGCGTCGAGGCGCTCCCAGTCCAGGTCACCGGCGGCCGTGTCGACGAACGCCCCCAGGTTCACCGAGCCCAGGTTGCAGACGGCGGTCTCCCCGTCGTCCGTCACCTCCAGGATCTCCGTGCACAGGTTGGAGGAGTGCACGGTGTGGCCGGGCTCGGCCGTCTGGTTCGCCGTGCGGTTCGCGGTGTCCTTGAAGGTCAGCCAGCCGTTGCCGGTCTGCGCGAGGGTGCGCATCATCCGGCCGTACAGGTCACGGGCCGAGACGGTGCGCAGCGCCCTGCCCGCCGCCTCGGCCGCCCGGTACGCCACGTCGAACTCCTCGCCCCACAGGTCGACGAGCTCGGGCACGTCGGCGGGCGAGAACAGCGACCACGGCTCGTCGGCGTTCACGCGGCGCATGAACTCGTCCGGGATCCAGTGCGCCAGGTTGAGGTTGTGGGTGCGGCGGGCGTCCTCACCCGTGTTGTCGCGCAGTTCGAGGAACTCCTCGACGTCCGCGTGCCAGGTCTCCAGGTAGACGGCGGCCGCGCCCTTGCGGCGCCCGCCCTGGTTGACGGCCGCCACCGACGCGTCGAGCGTCTTCAGGAACGGGACGATGCCGTTGGAGTGCCCGTTCGTCCCGCGGATCAGCGAACCGCGGGCGCGCACGCGCGAGTACGACAGGCCGATGCCGCCCGCGTGCTTCGACAGGCGGGCCACCTGGTGGTACCGGTCGTAGATCGAGTCCAGCTCGTCCAGCGGCGAGTCGAGCAGGTAGCAGCTGGACATCTGGGGATGGCGGGTGCCGGAGTTGAAGAGGGTGGGGGAGGACGGCAGGTAGTCGAGACGGCTCATCAGGCCGTACAGGGCGGCGACTTCGTCCACCGCCCGGCTCGTGTCGTCCTCGGCCAGGCCCGCCGCCACGCGCAGCATGAAGTGCTGGGGGGTCTCGACGACCTTGCGGGTGACGGGGTGGCGCAGCAGGTAGCGGCTGTAGAGCGTGCGCAGGCCGAAGTAGCCGAACCGGTCGTCGGCGGCGTCGGCGGTCTCGGCGACGAGCGCGTCCAGGCGCGCCGCGTGGGCGGTCACGAACGCGGCCGTACGGTCGGCGATCAGGCCCTCGCGGTGGCCGGCGGCGACCGACTCGGTGAACGACGTCACGCCCTGCGACGCGGCCTCGGCGCGGATGGAGAGCGTGAGGAGCCGGGCGGCGAGCCGCGCGTACGCGGGGTCCTCGGAGATCAGCCCGGCGGCGGCCTCGGTGGCCAGTTCGCGCAGCTCGGCCTCGTCGGCGGCGGCGCTGCGGCCGCGCAGCGCGGCGGCGGCGACATGGCCGGGGTCGGCGTCGGGCAGGTCGGCTGTCAGGTCCGTCAGGGTGCGCAGCAGCGCGGTGCCCGGGGCGTCGGCCGCTGCTGAAACAGGGTCTGCGGGCGCGATGGTCACGTGGAGGCTCTCCCTCGCTCGGCTCGGGTCCGGCGGGAAGGAGTGAGTGGCTCGGGCGCGCAGGGGGAAGGGGCGCGCCCTCGTCACCGGCCCATTCCGCGAGGCCCGGACGTCGTGGACGCCCGGGCCGGACGGCTCGGGCGTGCCGTCGGCAGGTCATCGGACTCGCGTATGCGTGCGGTGTGCACGCTGACGTACACCGTTGCGGGACAGTTCCGGATTCACACCGGATTCCCCTGCGGCGACAGCGAGAGCGAGCATACATGTTGTGCCGAAGATGCGCGGCAGGCCCACATGTTGTGTCAGTCAGTCAGTCGGCGGCCTCGGCGAACCGGAACACGTAGACCATGAGCGTCACCTCCGGGATCGGAGCCCAGTCGCGCTCCGGGGCGCGGGTGAAGCCGAGGCGCTCGTAGAGGCGGTGGGCCGACGTGGCCACGGGAGGCGTGGACAGGGCGATGCCGGTCGACCCGGTCTCCCGCGCCCGGTCCAGGACGGCGCGGACCAGCGCCTCGCCCGCCCCCTGGCCGCGCGCCTTCGGGGCGACCGCCAGCATCCGGAACTCGGCCTCGCCGGGCCGGGCCACCTCGGCGTACGGGTGCTCGTGCGTCGGCACGTACGTGAGGCCGCCCACCACCGCGCCGTCCTGGCCCTCGGCGACCAGCACCTCGGCCTTGGCCGCGCGCTCCTCCACGTTCCGCAGCTCGTCCGCGTACCAGTCGTTCTCGCCGAACGTGAGCAGCCCGCCGTGCAGGTACGCGGCGGCGGTCAGCTCACCGAGCAGCTTGTGCTCCTGGGGGCGTATGGCCCTGACGACCACGGCGGCGCCGCCCGTGCCGCCGCTCACGCCGCCACCGGCCGCTTGAGCAGCGTGTTCACGAAGTCCTTGGCGAAGTCGCGCGGGCCGGTGCCCAGGGCGATCCGCCCGCGGTGCTCGGTGCGCGCGCTCACCAGCGGCGACTCGCTGTAGTACGGGCGCGGGTAGTCGGCGTCGTAGGGGATGAACACCGTTTTGCCGCGGGTGAGTTCGCTGGCCGTCTCCACGACGACCGTGCCGTCGGCGGCGGTCACGAAGGACTCGTCCGCGCAGACGCCGACGGCGAGCGGGTCGTGCAGCGGGCAGCCGGAGGCCGGGTCGTACGCGTTGAGGTACCAGCTCATCAGGCGGGAGGTGAGCGCCATGCCCTGGCCGGCCTCCTCCAGGGTGCGCAGGTCCTCGGCGTGGAAACGCCAGCCGTGTGTCGCGTCGAGGCCGACCATCGTGTACGGGATTCCGGAGGAGACGACCAGGTCGGCTGCGTCCGGGTCGGCCCAGGCGTTGAACTCGGCGACCGGCGTGATGTTGCCGGGCACCTCGGCGGCGCCGCCCATGAAGACGAGCCGCTTGACGCGGCGGGCGAAGCCGGGGTCCTCGCTCAGTGCGAGCGCCACGTTGGTCAGCGGGCCCGTCGCGCAGACCGTGAGCTCGCCCTCGTGCTCCCGCGACAGCCGCAGCATGGCCTGTGCGGACGACTCCGTCTGCTCCGGCGCCGTCGAGTCCGAGAGCTCCTCCGCGCCCAGGCCCGCGGGGCCGTGGAACTCACCGGCGGCCGCGTACGGCAGGCGGGTCAGCGGGCGGCCCGCGCCGCGGTGGACCGGGACGTCACGGTCGATGCCGAAGGCGCGGGCGAGGGCGCGGCCGTTGCGGAAGGTCTGGGCGGCCGGCACGTTGCCGCCGACCGTCGTGTAGGCCCTGAGGTCCCACAGCCCGGTGCCGAGCAGGTACTGGAGCGCCACGGCATCGTCGATACCGGGGTCGCTGTCGAGGACGATGGGGGCGGGCATGATTCCTCCGGGAGGGACGTGCTGGTCGAACGGCATCGGCCGCAACGGCAACCGTAACGGGACGAGCCCCTCCGCGGCGGAGGGGCTCGTCGGGTGAGGGGGTGAGCGGGAGGTCAGTGACCGGCCGCCCCCACGGTGGGCAGCTCCGCCTGGACCCCGGGGTCCCCGGCGTCGGCGGTGTAGTCCGACGCGGTCGTCTCGTCGATGCCCTCGGGGGCCTTCACGGCCTTGAGGACGAAGGTGCCGACCACGACCACGGCGATGTTCAGGACGAACGCCGTCAGACCGATGTAGCCGATCTGCCCGATGCCGGGGATCTTGTCGGAGGAGCCGCCGAAGTGCTTCTGGGTCGGCGAGGCCACCCCGTACGCGGCGAGCGTGCCGTAGATCATGCCGGCCGCCCAGCCCGCGAGCAGCGCCCAGCGGTGGAACCAGCGGGTGAACAGGCCGCCGACCATCGCGGGCATGGTCTGCAGGATCCAGATGCCGCCGAGCAGCTGGAAGTTGATCGCCACCGTCTTGTCCATGGTCAGGACGAAGGCGAGGGCGCCGACCTTCACGAGCAGCGACACCAGCTTGGAGACCTTGGTCTCCTGCTCGGGGGTGGCGTTGGGCCTGATGAAGTCCTTGTAGATGTTGCGCGTGAAGAGGTTCGCCGCCGCGATGGACATGATCGCCGCCGGGACGAGCGCGCCGATGGCGATGGCGGCGAACGCGAGCCCCGTGAACCAGGACGGGAACATGTGCTCGAACAGCAGCGGGATCGCCAGCTGGCCGTTCTTCACCTTGATCCCGGCCGCGATCGCCATGAAGCCGAGCAGCGCGAGCAGGCCCAGCATCAGTGAGTACAGCGGCAGGATCGTGGTGTTGCGTCGGATCACGTTGCGGCTGTTGGACGACAGCGTCGCGGTGACCGAGTGCGGGTACATGAACAGGGCGAGGGCCGAGCCGAGGGCGAGCGTGGCGTACGCCCAGTGCCCGCCCGCGGGTGGGATCAGGCCGCCCTTGCCCGCCTCCGCGAACTTCTTGCCCGCGGCGGCGAAGATGTCGTCGAAGCCGCCCAGCTTGATCGGGATGTAGATGATGGCGACCGCGATCACGATGTAGATCAGCGCGTCCTTGACGAACGCGATCAGCGCGGGCGCCCGCAGCCCGGACGAGTACGTGTACGCGGCGAGCACCGCGAAGGCGATCAGCAGCGGCAGGTCCTTCATGAACCAGTTGCCGCTGTTGTCGCCGCCGATGCCGAGGACGTCCAGGACCGCCTGGATGCCGACGAGCTGGAGGGCGATGTACGGCATCGTGGCGAGGATGCCGGTGACCGCGACGGCGAGCGACAGGCCCTTGGAGCCGAACCGGCCCCGCACGAAGTCCGACGTCGTCACGTACCCGTGGCGGTGCGAGACCGACCACAGGCGCGGCAGGAACGTGAAGATCACCGGGTAGACGAGGATCGTGTACGGCACCGCGAAGAACCCGGCCGCGCCCACCGCGTAGATCGCCGCCGGGACGGCGACGAACGTGTACGCCGTGTACAGGTCGCCGCCGAGCAGGAACCAGGTCACCCAGGTGCCGAACGACCGGCCGCCCAGGCCCCATTCGTCGAGCGAGGCGTTCTGCTCGGCCTTGCGCCAGCGGGCGGCCAGGAAGCCCATGACCGTGACGAGCAGGAAGAAGAAGAGGAAGACGGTGAGTGCCACACCGTTGACGCCGTTGTTCACGACCGGCCCCCCGACTTCCTGGTCCGCTCGTCGTACTGCCACAGCTTGTACGCGATCGCCATGAACACGGCCGCGATGATCACCCAGGAGACCTGGTACCAGTAGAAGAACGGGATGCCGATGAACGTCGGGTCCGTCCTGGTGTACGAGCCGACCCAGAGCATCGCCACGAACGGCGCCACAAGACACAGCGCGACGACAATGCGGACCGGTGTCACCACCGGTCTGCTCACTTCAGGCGCATCGGGCGTATTGGACATAGCGACTCCCGTCCCCTCGCAGGTCACATCTGGCCACGCCGAGCCACACTTATGTGGTGCTTAACGTGCGGGAAATCTAAGCGAGAGTCTCGCTCCACGGAAGCCCCGTCCGGACAACGGAACCGGTTCGGTTGCCCGTAAGGCCGCGATGTCCGTTATTCCGTGGGCCTCTTGAGCCGCGCCACGAACTTGTACCGGTCGCCTCGGTACACCGAGCGCACCCACTCGACCGGGTGACCCGAACCGTCGAGGGAGTGGCGCGAGAGCATCAGCATCGGCAGGCCCACGTCGGTGCCGAGCAGGCCGGCCTCGCGCGGCGTGGCCAGTGACGTCTCGATGGTCTCCTCGGCCTCGGCGAGATGGACGTCGTAGACCTCGGCGAGGGCCGTGTACAGCGACGTGTACTTGACCAGGGACCTGCGCAGCGCCGGGAAGCGCTTGGCGGACAGGTGGGTGGTCTCGATGGCCATCGGCTCGCCGCTGGCCAGGCGCAGCCGCTCGATGCGCAGGACCCGTCCGCCGGTGGCGATGTCGAGCAGTCCGGCCAGCGTGTCGTCGGCGGTGATGTACCCGATGTCGAGCAGCTGCGAGGTGGGCTCGAGGCCCTGGGCCCGCATGTCCTCCGTGTAGGAGGTGAGTTGCAGCGCCTGCGACACCTTGGGCTTGGCCACGAACGTGCCCTTGCCCTGGATGCGTTCGAGCCGCCCCTCGACCACCAGTTCCTGCAGCGCCTGGCGGACCGTGGTGCGCGAGGTGTCGAACTCGGCGGCCAGGGTGCGCTCGGGCGGGACGGGGGTGCCCGGCGGCATCGTCTCGGTCATGTCGAGCAGATGCTTCTTCAGGCGGTAGTACTTGGGCACGCGCGCGGTGCGGACGGGCGCCCCGCTCTCGTTCTCCGCACTGCTGACGTCGGTGCTCATCCTCCGCCTTCCGGCTCCGGTGCCGCTGCGGCCGACGTCCCGCGTCGGCCCGGGCTCACATCGTGGCACGGCTCGTGCGCCTAGGGCCGCCGCACGCTCCGTGATCCCTCCTTATACCGTCCGGCGTCCGTCTGGTCTAGTCCACCACTCGCGAGCGGGGCGCGCCGTCAACGTGCGCGCCCCGCTTGGAGGGTGTCGTTCCGGTAACGGTGACAACGTCCCTTCTCGGCCCCTTGACACTCCCATTGGTCTGGGCCAAGCTCCCGGTACTGGTCTAAACCATTAATGACCAGGTCCCAGTCCCATCAGCCGTGCTCGCGCACTCGCCTGGCCGTTGCGCGGGTACTCGTCGTATGTCCCGGTCGCATGTCCCGTAGGTCATCGCTGCTGTGGGTGGGGGGTGGGTTGCAGGCATCCCTGAGGAGGGTGACATGAAGCGCAAGCTCATAGCGGCCATCGGCATCGCCGGCATGATGGTCTCGATCGCCGCGTGCGGCGGTGGCGACAAGAAGTCGGGCGCCGAGCCCAAGGAGCTCACCGTCTGGCTGACGGTCGACGCCCAGAACAACTGGCCGGGCCTGGTCAAGGCGGCCGACGCCGCCGTCAAGAAGAACCACCCCGGCCTCAAGATCAACCACGAGTACTACGGCTGGCCCGACAAGAACACCAAGCTCGACGCCGTGCTCGCCACCGACAAGGTGCCCGACGTGGTCGAGATGGGCAACACCGAGATGCTCTCCTACATGGTCAAGGGAGCCCTCGCCCCGATCGACCCGTCGAAGTTCGACAACTCCGACCAGTGGCTCGACGGCCTCAAGGCATCGGTGACGTACGAGGGCAAGGAGTACGGCGTCCCGTACTACGCCGGTGGCCGCGTCGCCACCTGGCGCAAGGACATCGCCGCCGCCTCCGGCATCAAGTCCACGCCGAAGACGTACAAGGAGCTCACCGCGGACCTCGACAAGGTCCAGAAGAAGCAGGGCGACAAGTTCAGCGCCTGGTACCAGCCCACGCGCGACTGGTACTCGGCCATGTCCTTCGTCTACGACGCCGGCGGCTCCATCGCCAAGAAGGACGGCGGCCAGTGGAAGGGCAACCTCTCCTCGCCCGAGTCCCAGAAGGGGCTGACCGAGTTCAAGAACGTCATCGACAAGTACATGCACGGTGACAAGACCAAGGACGAGTCCGACCGCTACATCGTCTACGGCCAGGGCAAGTCCGACATGATCTTCGGTGCCGCCTGGGAGGGCGCGACCGCGGCCGACCCGAAGAACGACAAGACCGGCAAGCTCAAGGACAACCTTGAGAACTTCGTCATGCCCGGCCCGTCCGGCAAGGCCATGCCGGTGTTCCTCGGCGGCTCGGACCTCGCCGTTCCGGTGAAGTCGAACGCGCAGGCGCTCGCCGCCGAGTGGATCAACGCCTTCACCGGCTCCAAGGGCCAGAAGGGCCTGATGGCCAAGGGCAACCTGCCCAACAACAAGACGGACCTCGCGACCATGAAGGCCGACCCCAAGACCGAGGTCCCGGCCACCGCCGCCGAGTCCAACTGGTTCGTCCCCATGGCCCCGGGCTGGGGCCAGGTCGAGAAGGAGCAGGTCCTCCAGACCATGCTCCAGGACATCGGCACCGGCAAGAAGTCGGTCGCGGCCGCCGCCAAGGAAGCGGACGCCAAGATCGACAAGGTCATCAACACGAAGTGACCTGACCTCGGGACCCCGCCCCGGCGGCGGGGTCCCGGCGGCAGTACGGCTTTGCGCCGACGGGTGGCTTCGCACCACCTGACGGCTTTACGCCTGAGAGCTTTGCACCACCTGATGAGGGACCGCTGAGGAGTGCGCGGATGAGTGCCGCAGACACGACGACCGCCAAGACGCCGCCACCACCGCGGCCCACACCGTCGTCAGGAGCAAGAGGGGGAACCGCGCCCGGCGGCGGCCGAGCGCCCCGCGACCGGCGGCCGAAGCTGTCGGGGGCGACGCCCTGGGCGCTGCTCGCGCCCTGCCTGCTCGTGCTGATCGCGGTGCTCGGCTATCCGATGGCGCGTCTGGTCACCCTGTCGTTCCAGCAGTTCGGCCAGTCGCAGCTGTGGGGATTCAAGGACGCCCAGTGGGTCGGCCTCGCCAACTTCAAGGCGGTCCTCACCGACAGCATGTTCTGGGCGGTCGTCCTGCGCACCATCGTCTTCGCGGCGGGCGCCGTCATCCTGACGATGGTCATCGGCATGCTGCTCGCGCTGCTCCTGCAGCGGGTCTCCGGCTGGGTGAAGACCCTCATCAACATCGCCCTGGTGGCCAGTTGGGGCATGCCCATCATCGTCGCCACCACCGTCTTCAAGTGGCTCTTCGACTCCGACTACGGCGTGCTCAACGCGGTGCTGAGCAAGCTGCCCGGCGTCCACCTCGTCGGCCACAACTGGTTCGCCAGCGGCCCCCAGGGCCTCGCCGTCATCATGCTCCTCGTGATCTGGGGCGCCGTGCCCTTCGTGGTCATCACGCTGAGCGCGGGCCTCACCCAGGTCCCCAAGGAGCTGGAGGAGGCCGCGCGCCTGGACGGCTCCGGCGCCTGGGGCGTCTTCCGCTACGTCACCCTGCCCATCCTCAAGCCCATCATCGTCATGCTCACGACTCTGTCGGTGATCTGGGACATGGGCGTGTTCCCCCAGGTCTTCGTGATGCGCGGCGGCCACCCCGAGGACCAGTTCCAGCTGCTCACCACCTGGTCGTACAAGCAGGCGTTCCAGGTCAACGACTACAGCCAGGGCTCGGCGATCGCGCTGATCACCGTGCTGCTCATGCTGGGCGTGGTCGCCGTGTACATGCGCCAGATGCTCAAGATCGGAGAGGTCGAGTGAGCGCCACCACTCCCGCCGCCAACGCCACGCCCCCCGCCAAGGGCGCCGCCCTCGCCCGGCAGCGGCGCAGGAAGACCCGGATCGGCTGGAACGCCGTCGGTGTGCTGGTCTTCCTCATCGTGGGCTTCCCCGTCTACTGGATGGTGAACACGGCGTTCAAGCCCGCCAAGGACGCCATCGACCCCGACCCGAGCCTGCTGCCGACCGGCTTCACGCTCGACAACTTCCACCGCGCGCTGCAGATCGCGGACTTCTGGGGCCCGGTGACCCGCAGCCTCATCGTCTCGGTCACCGTCGTCCTCGTCGGCATCGTCGTCGGCATGCTGGCCGCGCTCGCGATCTCCCGGTTCGCCTTCCGGGGCCGCAAGGTCGTCATCGTCGCGATCCTGGCCGTCCAGATGGTCCCGCTGGTCGCCATGATCATCCCGGTCTTCCTGCTCCTCAACGACCTCGGCCAGTACGACAAGCTCAGCGGCCTGATCATCACGTACCTGACCTTCATCCTGCCCTTCACGGTGTGGACGCTGCGCGGCTTCATCGTCAACATCCCCAAGGAACTGGAGGAGGCCGCCCAGGTCGACGGCTGCACACGCACCGGAGCCTTCATCCGCGTCGTCTTCCCGCTGCTCGCCCCCGGCCTGGTCGCCACCTCCGTGTACGGCTTCATCCAGGCGTGGAACGAGTACCTGTACGCGCTCATGCTGATGAGCCAGAAGCACCAGACGGCCACCGTCTGGCTCGCCAACTTCACGACCAAGCACGGCACCGAGTACGCCCCGATGATGGCGGGCTCGACGATGATGGCCGTGCCGGTCGTCATCCTCTTCCTCTTCGTCCAGCGCAAGATGGCCGCGGGCCTGACCGCCGGCGCCGTGAAGGGATAACGCCAGCCGATGACCATCGCCACCAGCGCCACCGACACCCTCACCCGCGACGCGCTCGCCGTCCTCCAGCCCGGCTTCGCCGGCACCACCGCCCCCGACTGGGTGCTGCGCCGCCTGGACGAGGGCCTGGCGTCGGTCGCCCTCTTCGGCCGCAACGTCCGCACCCCGGACCAAGTGGCCGCCCTGACCGCCCAGTTGCGGGCGGAGCGCGGCGACGTCCTGGTCGCCATCGACGAGGAGGGCGGCGACGTCACCCGCCTCGAGGTCCGCACGGGGTCGTCCTTCCCCGGTAACCACGCCCTCGGCGCGGTCGACGACCCCGCGCTGACCCGGGACGTCGCCTACGCGCTCGGCCGCCGCCTCGCCGAGTGCGGCGTCAACCTCAACTGGGCCCCCTCCGCCGACGTCAACGCCAACCCCGACAACCCGGTCATCGGCGTCCGCTCCTTCGGCGCGGACACGGCCCTGGTCTGCCGCCACACGGCCGCGTACGTCGAGGGCATGCAGGCCGCCGGTGTGGCGGTCAGCACCAAGCACTTCCCCGGCCACGGCGACACGGGCGTCGACTCGCACCACGCCATGCCACGCATCGACGTGGGCGTGGACGTCCTGTACGAGCGTGATCTCGCGCCGTTCCGCGCGGCCATCGCGGCGGGTTCACGGGCCGTGATGAGCGCACACATCCTGGTCCCGGCCCTCGACCCGGACCGCCCGGCCACGCTCTCCCGCCGCATCCTGACCGGGCTGCTGCGCGAAGAGCTGGGCTACGACGGCCTGATCGTCACGGACGGCATCGAGATGAAGGCCATCTCCGCGCGGTACGGCATCGAACGCGGCAGCGTCCTGGCCATCGCCGCGGGCGCGGACGCCATCTGCGTGGGCGGCGGACTGCACGACGAGTCCACGGTCCACCGCCTGCGCGACGCACTCGTCGCAGCCGTCCGCACCGGCGAACTGCCGGAGGAACGCCTCGCGGACGCGGCCGCACGGGTGCGCGGCCTCGCGGAGTGGGCGAGGGGCGCCGGCGCGGGCACGGCGCGTGCGCCGGAGGCTTCCTGGGGCGAGGTCCCCGCCGACGTGGGCCTGACCGCGGCCCGCCGGGCTCTGCGGGTGACGCGGGGGAGCGGAGGAACCGCGGGAACCGGGGAAACCGAGGTAACCGAGGGAACCGAGGGAACCGGGGAAACCGCAGGAACGGGGGAAGCGGGAGATACGGTCGGCTCGGCACAGGCGCCGGCAGGCGGCGCCCCCGTACATGTGGCCGCCTTCTCGCCCGTGGCCAACAACGCCGTGGGCGACGAGACCCCGTGGGGTGTCGCCGCCGAGCTCGAGCGGCTCCTGCCCGGCACCACCACCGGCTCGTACGCGGGGCCCGACGCCGGCGGCGCCGCCCTGGCCGCGGCCGACGGGCGCCGCATCGTGGCCGTGGTCCGCGACGAGCACCGCCACGACTGGATGTCCCGGGCCCTGGACACGCTCCTCGCCGCCCGCCCGGACACGGTCGTCGTCGAGATGGGCGTCCCCCAGGCCCCGCCCCGCGGCGCCCTTCACATCGTCACCCACGGTGCCGCGCGGGTCTGCGGCACGGCGGCGGCTTCGTACGAGCACCGAACGGATCCGGCCGCTCCTGGTCGGGGACGGGCCGGATCCGCCGGGCGGTCTGTCAGGGCGCGCCGGAAAGGCTCTAGAGACCCTGCCACTCGGGCTTGTTGGTGTACGTGTGCCGGAAGTAGTCCGCCAGCTTCAGCTTCGACGCCGCCGCCTCGTCCACGACGACGGTCGCGTGGGGGTGCCGTTGCAGCGCCGACGCGGGCACGACCGCCGCCACGGGACCCTCCACGGTCGCCGCGACCGCGTCCGCCTTGCCCTCGCCGGTGGCGAGCAGTACCAGGTGCCGGGCTTCGAGGATCGTGCCGATGCCCTGCGTGATGACGTGCCGCGGCACCTGGCCGACGTCGCCGTCGAAGAAGCGCGCGTTGTCCTTGATCGTCTGCTCGGTCAGCGTCTTGATCCGGGTGCGGGAGGCCAGCGACGAGCACGGCTCGTTGAACCCGATGTGCCCGTCCGTCCCGATGCCGAGCAGCTGCAGGTCCACGCCGCCCGCGCTGGCCAGCGCCGCGTCGTACGCCGCGCACGCGGCCTGCACGTCTTCGGCACTGCCGTCGGGTCCCATGAACGATCCGGGACCGAGCCCGAGCGGCTCCACGACCTCGCGCAGTACCGTCGCCCGGTAGGACTCGGGGTGCCCGGCGGGCAGTCCCACGTACTCGTCGAGCTGGGCGATCCGCGCCGCCGAGGCGTCGAGCTCACCGGCGCGCACCTTCGCCGTCAGTGCCTCGTAGACGGGCAGCGGGGTCGAGCCGGTGGCCACGCCGAGCAGCGCGTCGGGCTTGCGCCGCAGCAGCTGGGCCACGGCCTCGGCGATCAGCTCGCCACCTGCCTTGGCGTCCGGAACGATCACAACTTCCACGCTGGGCCTGCCGTTCTGGTCGGAGAGTCGGTAGTCGGTCGTGGGCCGGACGGCGAACGGACCGGCCCACGATGGTGCGCATGTGGTATAGACCAATCTAGCAGAGCGGTGCCCCGCCGGTCAGGCCGACGCGGAATCCGATGTCGAATCCGGCGCCGGAATCCGCCGCGGAATCCGCCGCGATCCATGCTGTGCGCTCGACCGGTCCCCGGCACGTCGAGGGGCGGACGGCCCGGGCAGCGGCCACAGTGGAAGGGGCCAGAACCGCAGCGCCGACCCCGGAGGTGCCCGCAATGACTGCCATGCCACCCGCCCCGCCCGCGCCCGGCCCCGCGGACGGCGCGGAGCGGCCGGGCCGGATCATGGAACGGGAGATCCGTGAACAGCCGGACGCCCTGCGCCGCCTCCTGGGCGCGGGCGCGCCCCGGATCCGGGAGGTCGCCCGGCAGGTGGCCGCCCGCGGCCCCCGCTTCGTCCTGCTCGCCGCGCGCGGCACCTCCGACCACGCCGCGCTCTACGCCAAGTACCTCCTGGAGATCCGGCTCGGCCTGCCCTGCGGCCTGACCTCGATGTCCACCACGACGGCCTACGGCGCCCGGCCCGACCTCAGGGACGTCCTCGTCGTCACCGTCAGCCAGTCGGGTGGCTCGCCCGACCTGGTCGCGTCCGCCAAGGCCGCCCGTGCGGCCGGTGCGATCACCCTCGCGGTGACCAACAACCCGGACTCCCCGCTGGCGGCCGTCTCCGAGTACCACATCGACATCATGGCGGGACCGGAGAAGGCGCTGCCCGCGACCAAGACGTACACGTCGTCACTGCTCGCGCTCTACCTGTTCGTCGAGGGGATGCGCGACGGCGACGCCTCCGCCGCCGCGCCGCTGCCCGACCTCGCCGCCGAACTGCTCGACCGCCGGGACGAGGTGCGGCTGCTCGCCTCCCGCTACCGCTTCGCCGAGCGCATGGTGATCACCTCCCGCGGCTACGGCTATCCGACCGCCAAGGAGGCCGCACTGAAGCTGATGGAGACCAGCTACATCCCCGCCCTCGCCTACTCCGGCGCCGATCTGCTGCACGGACCGCTCGCCATGGTCGACAACATCTCCCCGGTCATCGCCGTGGTCACCGACGGCAAGGGCGGAGCCGCGCTGCAGCCCGTCCTCGACCGGTTGCGCGGGCGTGGCGCCGACCTGATGGTCGTCGGTCCCGCCGCCCAGGTGGAGCGGGCCTCGGCCGGTTTCGTGATGCCCGAGCCCGGGGTGGCGGAGGAGGTGGAGCCGGTCCTGGAGATCCTTCCGCTGCAGCAGCTCGCGTACGAGGTGACCATCGCGCGCGGTCAGGACCCGGACGCGCCGCGCGCCCTGGCGAAAGTCACGCAGACGCGGTGATCCCAAGACGCCCGGGAGTGCGTAGGGTGTCGGTGGAGTGAGCAGGATGTCTGTACGGGTCTTCGTCCGGTGTGCGAGCGCTGTGTGAGCACTGCGTGAGTACTGGAGGAAGAGACGACAACAATCCTGCGCCGAAGCGTGGACATCGGAGAATGGTCTAGTCCACAATGCGTAAACGAAGACCTCCGCCCTCCCCGCACAGGAGGACGGACAGAGGGACCGACGCGCTCTGCCCTGACTGCGTCGGCTCCTCGATCGGCGTCCGGGACCGCACACCCGGTAGCCGAAGCACCTGAAGGGCTGCGGTGCTGGGGAAGGGTTGAGGGTCCCGACCCCCGGCGCCGCGGCCCGTCGGTCTTTTCGGGGGCCGTCGGTCTTTCCGGGCCCGCCCGACCTGCGGGTACGCTCGGGCTCGTGCCCTCCATGAACGATCTCGTACGCCAGCACACCGCTCTCGGCGACTCCGACCTCGAGTGGCTCCACCTGCTGGTCTCGGAGTGGCAGCTGCTGGCCGACCTCTCCTTCGCCGACCTCGTCCTGTGGGTGCCCACGAGGGACGGGACGCGCTACGTCTCCGTGGCCCAGATGCGCCCCAACACCGGGCCGACCTCCTACCAGGACGACATGGTCGGCCACCTGGTGCCGCGCGGCCGCCGCCCCATGCTGGACGCCGCCCTCGACGAGGGCCGCATCGTACGCGAGGGCGACCCCGAGTGGCGCGAAGAGGTCCCGGTGCGGGTGGAGTCCATCCCCGTACGCAGGGAGGGCCGGGTCCTCGGCGTCATCGCGCGCAACACGAATCTGCTGACCGTCCGCACGCCCTCGCGCCTGGAGCTGACCTATCTGCAGTCGGCGTCCGACCTGGCGCAGATGATCGCCGCCGGATCGTTTCCGTTCCCCGGTCAGCAGGTCGACATGGACGCGTCGCCGCGAGTGGGCGACGGTCTCATCCGGCTCGACGCGGACGGCGTCGTCCAGTACGCCTCGCCCAACGCCCTGTCCGCGTACCACCGGCTCGGCTTCTCCGCCGACCTGGTCGGCCACCATCTGGGGCGTACGACGGCCGAGCTCGCCCCCACGCACGGCCCGGTGGACGAGGCGCTGGACAAGGTCGCCAGCGGCTGGGCGCCGCGCGAGTTCGAGATCGAGGGCGACGAAGGATCGATCCAGCTGCGGGCCATTCCGCTCAAACCCAAGGGCACCCGGATCGGCTCCCTGGTGCTGCTGCGCGATGTCACCGAACTGCGCCGCCGAGAACGCGAGTTGATCACCAAGGACGCGACCATCCGGGAGATCCACCACCGGGTGAAGAACAACCTTCAGACCGTCGCGGCGCTGCTCAGGCTCCAGGCGCGGCGTATCGATTCCGTGGGCGGGCGCGAGGCGCTGGAGGAGGCGGTGCGGCGCGTGGGCTCCATCGCGATCGTGCACGAGACGCTGTCCCAGAACCTGGACGAGCGCGTGGAGTTCGACGAGATCGCCGACCGGGTGCTCGCCATGGTCGCCGAGATCTCCCCGGGCAGGGTGACGGGACGGCGCAGCGGACGGTTCGGCATCCTGGACGCCGAGGTGGCCACGCCGCTGTCCATGGTCCTGACGGAGGTGCTGCAGAACGCCCTGGAGCACGGCTACCGGCAGGGCGACACCGGCACGGTCGAGGTGTCGGCGGTGCGGGGCGGCACGTCCAAAGAGGCGCGCCTCCTGGTCACGGTCCAGGACGACGGCGTCGGCCTGCCGGACGGCTTCGACGCCAAGAGCGCGGGCAACCTGGGGCTGCAGATCGTACGCACCCTGGTGGAGGGCGAGTTGGGCGGCACCTTCGACATGGTCCCGGCGCCCGGACGCGGTACCCGGGTCGTCCTCGACGTTCCGGTACGCAGCCAGAAGTAGCCGTTCGGCCGGGCGGGGGCCGGTGGCCGCACACAGCAGTGAGCCCCGGACCGTCGGACGGTCCGGGGCTCACTGCACGCGATGCTCGGGTCTGCCATCCCGGGCTGAGCCTGGGGGAGCATGGGGGGTACTGCGCGCTGCGGCTCGGGGGCGGGAGATGCGTGCGGAGCACCGGCGGACAATCCGCCGGGACACGCGCCGCCGGGCTCAGGCTCGTACGGGGTGGGGAATCAGGCGGAGGCCTGACGGGCCCGGTTGCGAGCGGCGCGGCGCTTCATGGCGCGGCGCTCGTCCTCGCTGAGGCCACCCCAGACGCCGGAGTCCTGGCCGGACTCAAGCGCCCACTGCAGGCACTGCTCCATGACGGGGCAGCGGCGGCAGACGGCCTTGGCTTCCTCGATCTGCAGCAGCGCAGGACCGGTGTTGCCGATGGGGAAGAAGAGCTCGGGGTCTTCCTCGCGGCAAACGGCGTTGTGACGCCAGTCCATGGCTGCTACCTCTCCTTGAGTTACGTGCAAGTTGCTTGTGAATGTGAACGCTTTCACGAATCCCTCAACAAGTGAAGGGACGGACGTCACATCTGCGACGGGTGTCCGCTGCTTTGAGGAGGGGATTCGGGCTCTCTGTGGGGGGCCGGTTTTGCGGCCCGTCCCGAGCGCCACGTAGAGATTCGCAAACCTCGGCGGCGGATACAACCCCTTCTGGAAAGTTTTTTTTGATTCCTCGGTGTCGACTAGGTCACAGCCGTACTTCCATGGGGTGGAGCCTGGCCCAAACGTTCGAGATAAAGGACTTTCAGCCCTTCCACTCACACAATCACACGCAGTGCACGGCGTACGCCTGTGAACGCCACGCTCGTGCGCAGCCCCAGGTGGTCGCCGTCCATCTGAAGGGGCAGGGGCGCCTTCGAATGCAAGGTGAAGTCGGTCAGGTCGTGGAGCGTGACCGCGTTCTTGCCGTGCGGTCCGCGCTCGGGCGACGAGGTCAGCAGCTGGGCGCCGTAACGGGCTACGGCCGGAGTCGAGAGTTTCTTGAGTCCGAGCACGTCAAGCCCGGTGTCGAAGGACGCCCGGGGGGTCGGGAACAGCGGCCGGTTGCCCAGGAACGACCACGGGGAGGTGTTGCTCACTATGGAGACGACCAGATCGGTGATCGGGTCCTCGCCCGGCCGTTCGAGCGTGATCGTGCCGTGCCGCCGATCGGGTTCTCCAAGGAACTGACGTACGACCTGCCGGACGTAGAGCGCATGAGTCGAACGTTTGCCGCGCTCGCGCTGCTGCTCCACCCTGCCGACCACGCCCGCGTCGAAGCCGAGGCCCGCGCTGAACGTGAACCAACGGGCCGGCACCGCCTCGTCCTCGGTGCCCGGCGCGCCCGCGGCCAGACCGAGACCCACCGTGCGCTGCCGCCCCTCGCGCAGGGCGTCCAGGATCTGGCCGGTGGCCTCCACCGGCTCGTTGGGCAGGCCGAGGGCGCGCGCGAAGACGTTCGTGGAGCCTCCGGGGACGACGGCGAGGCCCGGCAGCCGGTCCGGGTCGGGGCCGCCGTGCAGCAGGCCGTTCACCACCTCGTTGACCGTGCCGTCGCCGCCCAGGGCGACGACCAGCTCGATGTCCTCGCTGTCGGCTGCCTGCCGGCCGAGGTCGCGCGCGTGCCCTCGATACTCGGTCGTGACCGCCTCGAGTTTCATCTCACTCGCCAGCGCGTGGATCAAGACATCACGCGTGCGCTCGCTGGTGGTGGTTGCCGCCGGATTGACCACGAGAAGTGCACGCATGCGCAGCAGACTACCCAGGGGCCCTGACGGCGCCCAGACCGAGGTAGGAGTCGGGTAAGAGACGGAAGCGGGCCCGGTGGCGGACACGCCCGCCGGTCGGCGGCACGCGCGGGCTACCCTGCCAAGGTGACCTCAGAGCAGAACCCGACCCCCGAGACCCCCGCAGACGACGGCCCCCGCCCCGGACGGCTGACCGCCGCGGCAGCCCTGGCCGGGCTCGAAGGAGCCGCGCTCGTCGTGGGCGGCGGCGCCCTGCTCGTCGACGCCGTCACCGGTGACCCGTCCAGCGTGTCACAGGCCGTCACGGGCGGCGTGACGCTCATCGTGCTGGCCCTGCTCCCGCTCCTGGCCGCGCGCGGGCTGCTCGCGCGCAAGAGCTGGAGCCGCGGCCCCGCGATCATCACGCAGATCATGGCGCTGCCCGTCGCCTACACGCTGCTCCAGGCCGACAGCGTCGCCATCCCCGGCGGGATCGCGCTCGCCGTGGTCGCGGTCGCCGCCCTGGTGATCCTGGTCAACCCGGCCACCACCCGCGCGCTGGGCATCCGCCCGCCGGGAAGCACCCCCGAGTCCGAGTAGCCCCTGCCGGGACGCACACGGCGCGATCCCGCCGGGTGTGCGCGGGGCGGGCAGACCACCCGCGCGCGGGCTCGCACGCCGCGAGCCTGTGCTCGCCGTGCGGAGCGGTCCGGACACGGACGGGCGCTCGCGCCCGGCGTGGTGCGCTGTCCCGGGCAGGCGCGCGATCCCGGGACCCGGGCTCACTCCTCGACCAGGAGCCTCTCGCGGAGCTGGGCCAGGGTGCGCGCCAGCAGGCGCGAGACGTGCATCTGGGAGATACCGACCTCCTGGGCGATCTGCGACTGCGTCATGTTCCCGAAGAAGCGCAGGAGCAGGATCCGCTTCTCGCGCGGCGGCAGATCCTCCAGGAGCGGTTTGAGCGACTCGCGGTACTCGACGCCCTCCAGGGCCTCGTCCTCCGCCCCCAGGGTGTCCGCGACCGCCGGCGACTCGTCGTCGGTGTCGGGGACGTCCAGGGACAACGTGGAGTACGCGTTGGCCGACTCCAGGCCCTCCAAGACCTCTTCCTCCGAGATGGCGAGCTTCTCTGCCAGTTCGTGGACGGTGGGGGAGCGGCCGTGCAGCTGGGAGAGCTCGGCCGTCGCGGTGGTCAGGGACAGGCGCAGCTCCTGCAGACGGCGCGGGACGCGCACGGCCCAGCCCTTGTCACGGAAGTGCCGCTTGATCTCGCCGACGACCGTCGGAGTCGCGTACGTGGAGAACTCCACACCCCGGTCCGGGTCGAAACGGTCGACGGACTTGATGAGACCGATCGTGGCGACCTGGGTGAGGTCGTCGAGCGGCTCACCGCGGTTGCGGAAGCGGCGGGCCAGGTGTTCGACCAGGGGCAGATGCATCCGCACGAGCCGGTTGCGCAGCTCCGCGTACTCCTGGCTGCCCTCCTTGAGGCCGCGCAGCTCGACGAACATCGCCCGCGCGCCGCTGCGGTCCTGCGGATCCTGCCGGCCGTGCTGTTCACCGTGTGGCTCGTGGTCGCTCATCAATCCCGCCCGTCGCGCGTCCGATCCCCCTGGATGTTCGCGAAGCCCGCTCCCGGGGGCCGGGGCCGTCTGGTCCGCCGTGTCGGCCGCGGGGTCCTGGGGGTGCGGCCTGGCCTGCTGTTCCGGGATGCCGGTGGTCAGCTCTCGCCGCCCGTCCGAACCGTCGGACGGGAGATCCCGTGTGCCGCGCTTGTCGTCCCGCACCGGACCGTCCCCGTTCTTCACGCCGGGCCGGGGCCCGCGCCGCGCTTCTTGTAGAGGCTGATCGAGACGGTGTTGTCCTCGGCGACCGAGGACTCGACCTGGCCCGCGAGGGCCGAGAGCACCGTCCAAGCGAAGGTGTCGCGCTCCGGGGCCCGGCCGTCGGTGGTCGGGGCGGAGACCGTCACCTCCAAGGAGTCGTCGACGAGCCGGAACACGCAGCTGAGCACAGAGCCGGAGACGGCCTGCTGCAGCAGGATCGCGCAGGCCTCGTCGACCGCGATGCGCAGGTCCTCGATCTCGTCGAGGGTGAAGTCCAAACGTGCCGCGAGACCGGCCGTGGCCGTGCGCAGCACCGACAGGTAGGCACCGGCAGCCGGCAGCCGGACTTCCACGAAGTCCTGGTTTCCGGGCTCGCCTGCGATCTGGGACACCCTCACCTCCAAGGTGATAGAGCACTTTCGGGCTCCAGGGAGATCATCCCCCCGGTTGATACGCCACATATAGCTGCGGTGACGCTATCGCGCGCCCGGCTTTCCTGTCCCGGGGACCCCCGGCCCAGTACTGTCACTCATAGTAATACAACGGGTACGGACAGTGGCTAGAGGGCGTACAGGCCCAATTGGAAAGAATGGGCGCCGGATTGACGTACCCAAGCGCCCGCCGGTCGAACCGCGCCGGGCCCGGATCAGACCAGAACCCCGTCCACGAAGCACCAGCGCCAGCTCTCACCTGGTTCGAAGGTGCGCATCACCGGGTGTCCGGTCTCTTCATGGTGTCGCGTCGCGTGCCGCAGCGGCGAGGAGTCGCAACAGCCCACGTGGCCGCATGCGAGACAGAGTCGCAGTTGCACAGGGTGACTGCCGGCGGCGAGGCATTCCAGGCAGGTCTCGCTGAGCGGGGTGGGCTCGGGCTGCGGCAGCTCGGCGACGTGAGGGCACTCGCTCATCAGGGTTCCTCTCGGAGGGAGACGGGAGGGAGACGGGAGGGAGGAGGGGGCGGCCGTGCTCCGACCCGCAGGTGTGATCCTTCACGATGGGCAGATTACGGGCAACGCGCCGGGCACGGGCGGTGTGCCGAGGACAGCCGGTGGGAAGGCGGGGCATGGACGTATTGCCGTTGGTGGCACTGATCGCGGCGAGCGCCGCGGTGGCGGGGGCGGCCCGCAGAACGCCGGTGCCCGCGCCGCTTCTCCTGGTCGCGGCCGGTCTCGTCGCGTCCTACGTGCCGTGGGTTCCGCAGTACACGCTCGACCCGCACATCGTGCTGCCGCTCGTGCTGCCGCCGCTGCTGCACACGGCCGCCCTGGAGAGCTCGTATCTCGACCTGCGCGCCAACGTGCGGCCCGTGGCGCTGCTCTCGGTGGGATACGTGCTGTTCGCGACGGTCGCCGTCGGGTGGCTCGCCTACGAGCTGATCCCCGACCTGCCGCTGACCGCCGCGCTCGTCCTGGGCGCGGTGATCGCCCCGCCGGACGCCGTGGCGGCCACCGCCGTCGCCCGTCGGGTGGGACTGCCGTCACGGATCACCACGATCCTCCAGGGCGAGTCCCTGGTGAACGACGCCACCGCCATCACCGCCTACAAGGTGGCCCTCGCCGCGGCCGTCGGGGAGGGCGCGAGCTGGGGCGGCGGCATCCGTGAGTTCCTCGTCGCGGCCGTCGGCGGGGTCGGGGTGGGGCTCCTCCTGATGGTGCCGCTGCACTGGCTGCGTACGCATCTCAAGGAAGCGCTCCTGCAGAACACCCTGTCGCTGCTCATCCCCTTCGTCGCCTACGCCGCGGCGGAACAGGTGGGCGCCTCGGGCGTGCTCGCCGTGGTCACCGTGGGCCTCTACCTGGGCCACCGGGCCTGGCAGGTCGACTTCGAGACGCGGCTCCAGGAGGCGGCCGTGTGGAAGGTCGTGGCCTTCATCCTGGAGTCGTCGGTCTTCGCGCTCATCGGCCTCCAGCTGCGCTTCGTCCTCCAGGGGCTCGGCGAGTACAGCGTGGGCCAGGCCGTCTGGTACGGGCTCGCGGTGTTCGTCCTCGTGGTCGCGGTCCGCTTCCTGTGGACCTATCCGGCCACCTTCCTGCCGCGGTTCCTGGTGCCGGGCATCAGGGCGCGCGAACCCGACACCGGCTGGAAGAAGCCGCTGATCGTGAGCTGGGCCGGGATGCGCGGCGTCGTCTCGCTGGCGATCGCCTTCTCGATCCCTCTCGTCACGCACGACGGGGCGCCGTTCCCCGGACGCAACCTGGTGCTGTTCCTGACGTTCACGACCGTCATCGGAACGCTCGTGGTGCAGGGGCTGACCCTGCCGCCGCTCATCAGGGCGCTACGGCTGCCGGGCCGCGACGCCCAGGCCGAGACACTCGCCGAGGCCCAGGCGCAGAACGCCGCCTCCACGGCCGCGGAGGACCGTGTGGACGAGCTGATGCGCGATGAGCGCAACCGGCTGCCCAAGCCGCTCCAGGACCGCCTGCGGACCGTCCTGGAACGGCGGCGCAACTCTGTGTGGGAACGCCTCGGCCAGCCCAACCCGGTGACCGGGGAGTCGGCCGACGACACCTATCGGCGACTCGCGCGCGCGGCCATCGCCGCCGAACGCGAGGTCTTCGTACGGATGCGGGACGAGCGCCGGATCGACGACGAGATGATGCGGACCCTGCTGCGCAAACTCGACCTGGAGGAGGCCGCCGCCTACCGGGAGGCCGACGGCTGAGGGCCCGGCCCCGGCGCGCCCGTGACGACCGCGGCGACCGTCGTGCCCGGCGCGAGGGACCCCTCGCTCACCAGGGCGACCAGGGCGTACAGCATTTTGGCGACATAGAGACGTTCGACCGGCATGCCGTGGCGCTGCTCGAAGTCCTCCGCGAAGGCGGCGAGTTCCGTCGGCACGCGCGCGTACCCCCCGAAACGGAAGCGCTCGTCCACCGACCAGGTGCCGCGCGGCCCGCCGAACGCCTCCTGTTGCAGGGCGCGGACCTCCGCGGCCAGGAACCCGCCCCCGACCACCGGCACGCCGATGGCGCGCTGGTCGGGGGCGAGCCCGGCGGCCAGTCCCGCGAGCGTGCCACCGGTGCCGCAGGCCACGGCGACGACGTCCGCCCGGCCGCACAGCTCCCGCCCCAGCTCCACGCAGCCGTGCACGGCGAGAGGGTTGCTGCCGCCCTCGGGGACGACGTACGCGTCCCGGGTGCCGGTCGCGTCCAGAAGCTCGGACAGGACGTCAGGGTCGTGCTTTCGCCGGTACGTCGACCGGTCGACGAAACGCAGCCGCATGCCGTCGCGGACACAGCGGGTCAGCGACGGGTTGAGCGGGCGGTCGGCGAGCTCATGGCCGCGCACGACACCGATCGTGGGCAGGCCGAGCAGCCGGCCCGCGGCGGCCGTCGCCCGCAGATGGTTGGAGTACGCGCCCCCGAACGTGACGACGGTCCGGCCCCGGGCCGCCTCCAGGTTCGGTACGAGTTTGCGCCATTTGTTGCCGACCAGGTCCGGGTGGATCAGGTCGTCCCGCTTGAGCAGCAGGCGCACGCCGTGCCGCGCGAAGCGGTCGTCGTCGGCCTCGGTGAGCGGCGACGGCAGCCGGGGGCGCAGAGCGGCGGTGGTGGGCAGGGGCACCGGACCATTCTCGTACATGCGTCCGGCCCCTGCCCGGCCCGCGACGGGAAGAGCGGGGGAGGGGGCGGACCCGCTCAGCCGCGCAGGAACCCGTCCCCGTGTGCCGCGATGTGGGCCTCCACGGCCTGCAGCGCCCGCTGCGTGGCCTCCGCACCGCCGCTGCCGCGCTGTTCGGCGTAGTAGGCCGCGCCCAACTGCTTGAGCAGGTCGGCGCCCGCCCGCTGCGCCTGCACCTCGTCCAGCTTCTGCTTTCCCTGCGTCAGCCCGCGCTGCGCCTGCTCCTTGGCACGGTCCAGGAAGCCCGCCATGATCTCTCCTTCGCTGTCGTACGCGCTGTTGTCCGCGTGACGTGTGACGCGTGTTGCGCGATGCGTCTCTCACCCGGCTCAACGCCCGTCGGGGGCAACGAGTTCCAAATCCGGCGGACCGGGGCGAACGGGATTCGAAAAGTGCTACCAATGCCCAGTCTGCGAGTGATCCATTCCCGCTCGTTTGTGTAATGGCATCGCCACCGTCCGTGCTGAAAGGCTGTTCCGCGCAAGCCAGTTCATCATCGGGAGGGCACTGTCATGTCGGTAGGCGAAGAGATCCGCTCGGAGCGGCCGGGAACTCAGAAGAGTCTCGGCACGTCCGCCGCGCGGAATCTGGCCACCACCACCAAGTCCGCACCACAGATGCAGGAGATCAGCTCCCGCTGGCTGCTGCGGACCCTGCCCTGGGTGAACGTGCAGGGCGGCACTTACCGCGTGAACCGGCGACTCAGTTACACGGTCGGAGACGGGCGCATCACGTTCGTGAAGACCGGGGACTCGGTCCGTGTGGTCCCCGCCGAGCTGGGCGAGCTGCCCGCCCTGCGGCACTTCGAGGACGGCGACGTGCTCGGCGCGCTCGCCGACCGCTGCATCCAGCGGGAGTTCGCGGCGGGCGACGTGATCGCCTCGTTCGGCAGTCAGGCCGACGAGGTCCACCTGCTCGCGCACGGCCGAGTGGAGAAGGTCGGCACCGGCCCGTACGGGGACGACGCCGTGCTCGGCGTCCTCGCGGACGGCGCGTACTTCGGCGAGCAGGCCCTCGTCGACGCGGAGACCATCTGGGAGTACACCGCCCGCGCGGCCACCGCGTGCACCGTGCTCACCCTGCCCCGCCGGGACTTCGAGCAGGTGGCGGCGGGCTCGGACGCGCTCCAGGCCCACCTGCAGCAGCTGCGCTCGGCCCCCGAGCAGCGGACGAACAAGTACGGCGAGAAGGAGATCGACCTCTCCGCCGGCCACGTCGGCGAGGCGGTCATCCCCGGCACGTACGTCGACTACGAATCCGCCCCGCGCGAGTACGAACTGAGCGTGGCGCAGACCGTCCTGCGCATCCACTCACGCGTGGCGGACCTCTACAACCAGCCCATGAACCAGACGGAGCACCAGCTCCGGCTCACCGTCGAGGCGTTGAAGGAGCGCCAGGAGCACGAGCTCATCAACAACAAGGAGTTCGGTCTGCTCAGCAACTGCGAGTACGACCAGCGGCTGCAGCCGCACGACGGGGTGCCCAGCCCGGACGACATGGACGAGCTGCTCAGCAGGCGGCGCGGGTCGAAGCTCTTCCTGGCGCACCCCAAGGCGATCGCCGCGTTCGGCCGTGAGTGCAACAAGCGGGGCCTCGTGCCCGAGAGCATCGACGTGGCGGGCAACCGCATCCCGACCTGGCGCGGCGTGCCGATCTACCCGTGCAACAAGATCCCCGTGTCGGACGCGCGCACCACTTCGATCATCTGCATGCGTACGGGAGAGGAGGAGCAGGGCGTCATCGGGCTGCGGCAGGCGGGCATCCCGGACGAGATCGAGCCGAGCCTGTCGGTGCGGTTCATGGGCATCAGCGAGCAGGCGATCATCTCCTACCTGGTCACGACGTACTACTCGGCCGCGGTCCTGGTGCCCGATGCGCTCGGTGTCCTGGAGAACGTGGAGATCGGCCGGTGGCGGTGACGTCCCGCCCACCGCTCGGCCCGTGTCCCCGCCCGCGGCGGCGGGGGCCCGGCCCGGCCGCCCTTCTCGGCCTTTCGAGGTGATGCCGTGACGCAGACGACGGAGACGCGAGTGTCAGCAGAGCCGACAGGGCCGGACGCGGCGGACCGGGAAGGAGACCGGATACAGCGGGGAGCCGACCGCGACCGGGAGCCGGGGCCCGGAGCGCGTGCCGATGGCCACGACGGGTACGGCACGCAGGAGGCGACAGCGATCCTGGCGCGCACCAGGGCGGCGGTCGACCCCGAGCTGAGACGATCCGTAGAGGCCCTGCCGGGAACGCTGCGGCGTGTCGCGCTGTACCACTTCGGCTGGGAGCACGCCGACGGCACACCGGCTGCCGGTCACGCGGGCAAGGCCGTCCGTCCGGCGCTGGTCCTCGCCGCGGCGCGCGCCCTCGGCGGGCAGCCCGACCGTGCGGTGCGTGCGGCGACGGCCGTGGAGTTGACCCACAACTTCACGTTGCTGCACGACGACGTGATGGACCGCGACGCCACGCGCCGGCACCGGCCGACCGCGTGGACCGTGTTCGGGGACGCCGACGCGATCCTCGCGGGCGACGCGCTCCAGGCCCAGGCGCAGCGGCTGCTCGCCGAGGACCGGCACCCGGCGGGCCCGGCCGCCGCCGCGCGGCTCGCCGCCTGTGTCGTGGAGCTGTGCGCGGGCCAGTCCACGGATGTGGCCCTGGAAAGACGCGATCCCGCGGAGGTGACGTTGAAGGAGACCCTGGCCATGGCGGAGGCCAAGACCGGGGCGCTCCTGGGCTGTGCGTGCGCGCTCGGCGGGCTGTACGCCGGAGCGGGTGAGGCCGAGGTCGCGGCGCTCGACGCGTTCGGGCGAGCCGCGGGCCTGGCCTTCCAGTTGATCGACGACGTCATCGGCATTTGGGGCGACCCGGCCCGCACCGGCAAGCCGGCCGGGGCCGACCTGGCCGTACGCAAGAAGTCCCTGCCGGTCGTCGCCGCACTGGTCGCCGGGGGGCCGGCCGCCGCGGAGCTGACCGAACTGTACGGGCCGCCGGGCACGGGAAAGGAGAGCGACACCGAACTGGCCGCGATGGCCCAGGCCGTGGAGCGGGCCGGCGGCCGTGACTGGGCACAGACGCAGGCCGCGGACCAGATGTCCCGTGCGGTGCACCAGTTGTCGCAGGCGGTACCCGTGCCCGCCGCGGCCGACGGGCTGCTGGCGCTGGCGGAGTTCGTGACGCGACGCGGGCACTGAGCGGAAACCGGGGCCCGGTCCGCGCGGCGGCGGGCCGTGCCCCGGCAGGCCATGCCCGGCGGCGGTACTCCGCAGGGGGTCTCGCGGTGGCTCTGACCGGGCATGGCCTAGGGTCTGTCCGACGGAAGAAGCCGGACCGGCCAGGGCCCCAACAGGCAAGCGGCGCAAGCTTGTTGGGCCGCCAGTGGCTCGGCCTCGGTCTCGGGCACGGCGAGGCGGGAGTGGTACGTGTGGGTGTGCTGATCAGAAGGGCCGAGGCGGAGGACCGGGACCTGGTCGTCCGCGTGCTCGACGAGGCGTTCATGGACGATCCCGTCAGCGGCTGGGTCTTTCCCGGGCTCGCCCACCGGCGGGAGCGGCATGCGGGGCTGATGGCGGCGTTCACCGACGCCACGTTCGCCGACGGGTACATCGACCTGGCCGTCGACGGTTCGGCGGTCGCGCTGTGGGTGGACGTACCGGACGAGCCGCACGCGGGCGAGGCGGACGAAGACGTGCCCGCCCAGGTGCGGGCGGCTGTCGACCCCGGCAACGAGCGCGTCGAGCAGATAGCCAGGTGGACCCAGGAGGCGCACCCGGCCGGCCGGGCGCACGTCTACCTGTGGATGATCGGGGTGGCCCCCGGACGGCAGGGGCAAGGGCTCGGCACCGCGCTGATGTCGCCGGTCCTGGAGCGCTGCGACCGCGAGGGGCTGCCCGCCTACCTCGAGGCCAGCAACCCACGCAGCCGCGCCCTGTACGAACGGCTCGGCTTCGCGTTCACCGGCCGGGCCATCGATCTGCCCGGCGGGCCGACGATGTGGCCCATGTGGCGGGAGCCGAGGGACGGCTGACGGCGCGTGCCACCCCGCGCAGGGGCCGCGGGAGCCGGAGCGGCTCGGGCCGGGGCCGGAGTGGTGGCGGCCGACGTGCCGGCCGGTTTCGCCGGGCTCGCCCGCGCGGATGATTCCGCACACCGGGCCCGCCTGCGGCACGGGCGGTGCCGGCCTCGGGCGGTTCGGTGTGAGCGGACCTCGCGCGACCGCGACTGCGACCGCGACCGCGGCGATTACGACTGCGGCCGCGAACCGAAGGGGCCCGACCGGGATCGTCCGACGCTGTTGGTTTATTCGGGCCCTGCGTGACGTCGGCCTTCAAGACCCGGTTGTGGTCTTGAAGGCCGACGTTGTCGTATGGGGTGGGTGCGGATGTCGATGCAGCCGAAGGGGTCTGGGGAGATCCCGGCGGAGACGGTGCGGGTGGCTCGGGCCGCGTTCCCGAAGGGGAGCCTGGCGATCCGGGTCCGGAACGAGCTGGGGCCGCTGTTCACCGATGAGCAGTTCGCGGACCTGTTTGCGGTGCGGGGGGAAGCCTGCCTGGTCACCGGGGCGGCTGGTGTTGGTGTTGGTGTTGCAGTTCGTTGAGGGGCTCACCGACCGGCAGGCTGCGGAGGCGGTGCGGGCGAGGATCGACTTCAAGTACGCCCTCGCTCTGGAACTGGCCGATCCCGGCTTCGACTTCTCGGTGCTGTCGGAGTTCCGGGACCGGCTGGTCGAGGCGGACGCAGGGCGGCGGGTGCTGGACGGCATCCTGGCCGCGGCCCGGGACAAGGGCCTGCTGAAAACGGCCGGCCGGGCCCGCACCGACTCCACGCACGTGCTGTCCGCGGCCCGTCAGCTGTGCTGGCTGGAGATGGTCTGCGAAACACTGCGCTCGGCGTTGAACGCGCTGGCCGAACAGGCCCCCGAGTGGCTGGCCGGTATCGCGGAACCGGACTGGTTCAGGCACTACGCGACGCGGGCCGAGGACTCCCGGTTTCCCCAGGCCCGCACCAAGCGGGACGAGGTGGGCCTGCGGATCGGCAGGGATGGCATGCGTCTGCTTGAGGCGGTCTTCGCCCCCACCGCCCCAGCCGCCCTGCGCAGGCTGGACGAGGTCCAGACCCTGCGGCAGGCGTGGGTGCAGTCCTTCCACCTGGTGGACGGCGAGGTGGGGCGGCGGGACCCAAAAGACCGGCCGCCGGGCGCGATGCGCCTGGTCACTCCCTATGACATCGAGGCGCGGGGCAGCGTCAAACGCGACACCTTCTGGGACGGCTACAAGGTCCACCTCACCGAGACCTGCGAGCCCGATGCCCCGAACCTGATCACGAACGTGGCCACCACCGTCGCCACCGTCCCGGACGACCGGATGGCCGCTGTCGTCCACGCCGGTCTGGCCGCACGTGACTGCCTGCCCGGTGAACACTGGGTCGATGCCGGATATCCCACAGCGGCCCAGGTCGTGGCCGCCCGCACCGACCACGGCGTCGATCTCCAGGGCCCGATGGTCGGCAACACCACCGCCCAGAGCGGTGGCCCGTTCGGGCAGGACGCCTTCACCGTCGACTGGGAGCACGAGCGGGTCACCTGTCCGAACGGTGTCACCAGCACCCAGTGGCATCACCGGCACTCACAGCAGGGCCTGCCGGTGATCCGGGTCCGCTTCAGCCCGGCCGACTGCCGCTCCTGCCCCAGCCTGCGCGACTGCGTCAGCTCGCCGAAGGCCGAACGCCGCGAGATCACCCTGCGACAGCGCGCCGAACACGAAGTCGTCCAGGCCGCCCGCACCAGGCAGCAGACCGATAGCTGGAAGGACCGCTACAAGATCCGGGCCGGCGTCGAAGGCACCATCTCCCAGGGCGTCGGCCGCTGCGGCCTGCGCAGATCCCGCTACCAGGGCCTGGCGAAAACCAGCCTCCAGCACCAGCTCACCGGCGCCGCCCTCAACCTCGCCCGCATCGACGCCCACCTCACCGACACACCCAGGGCCCGCACCCGCACCAGCCACTTCGCAGCACTTCGCCCCGCCGAGCTGACGCTCGACGGGGCGAAGTGATCAAGGGCCCGAATAAACCAACAGCGTCGGGATCGTCCGGTCGGGCCCCCTCGGGCAACCCTTGACTGGCGGGGGTGCACCGCCCGCCGGTCGTCGAGAACCAGTGGTCAACCGGTTCTCGGTCAGGCCTTCTTGGTCTCCCAGAAGATCTTGTCGATCTGGGCGATGTAGTCCAGCGCCTTCTGGCCCGTGGCCGGGTCCGTCGAGCCCTTGGCGGCCGAGAGGGCCTTCAGGGCGTCGTTGACCAGCTGGTGCAGCTCCGGGTACTTCTCGAAGTGCGGGGGCTTGAAGTAGTCGCTCCACAGCACCGAGACGTGGTGCTTGGCGAGCTCGGCGCGCTGCTCCTTGATGACGGTGGCGCGGGCCTGGAAGTGCGGGTCGTCGTTGGCGCCCATCTTCTCCTGGACGGCCTTGACCGACTCGGCCTCGATGCGGGCCTGGGCCGGGTCGTACACGCCGCAGGGCAGGTCGCAGTGGGCGCTGGCCTTCACCTTGGGGGCGAACAGGCGGGAAAGCATGAAGCTGTTCCTTCCTCGTGATCGTCTTCTCAGGTGGGACACTACTCCGTGCCGCACCGGTTTTCTCGGGTGCCCCCGGGGGCTTAGGACAAAAGTCCAGGGTGAGCCTGGGACTGGTGGACGATGGGACCGGGGAGGTTGTCTGATGCCCGAGGCGATCGAGGAAGTGCGCGAGGCCAAGGTGCCGTTTCAGATCATCGAGGTGGAGGGCCCGTCCATGGTGCCCACTTTGTACCCCGGTGACTGGATGCTGGTGCAGCACGGCGCTCGGGTGCGTCCGGGTGACGTCGTCGTGTTGCGCCACCCGTTCCAGCAGGATCTGCTCGTCGTGAAGCGGGCCGCCGAGCGGCGCGACGGCGGCTGGTGGGTCCTCGGGGACAACGCGGCCGCCGGGGGTGACAGCACGGTGTACGGAGTGGTGCCGGACGAGCTCGTCCTCGCCAAGGTGCGCGGGCGGCTGCGGCGCCGCAAGCCGTGGGCCGAGGGGGAGGGTCAGCGTTCGGTGACGGCCGTGGTCGCCTGGCTGCTGTCAGCGGTGCGCCCGGTGGGCCCGGTGCTCTCGGGGCGGCCGGGGCGCTCGGCCTCAAGGCGCTTGCGGGCCCGGTAGGCGGCGACGTTGGCGCGTGTCGCGCACCGGTCGGAGCAGTAGCGGCGCGAGCGGTTGGTGGACGTGTCCAGGTAGGCGTTGCGGCAGGGGGCGGCTTCGCACAGGCCGAGGCGGTCCACGCCGTACTCGGTGAGGTGAAAGGCCAGGCCCATCGCGGCGATGGCCGCGTAGCCGGCTGTCGCGTTGGACGGGTGGTCCGCCAGATGCATGTGCCACAGCGGGCGACCGTCGTCGTCGCGGTGGTCGTGCCCGGAGATCTGCGGGCTCACCGGGAACTCCAGGAGCAGCGAGTTCAGCAGGTTGACGGCGAGTTCCTCGTCGCCGCCGTCGGCCGCCTCGAACACCGCGCGCAGTCGCCCCCGTACGCCCCTGAAGCGCGTGAGGTCGGCGTCCGTCGCACGGCGCGCCGCCTCCTGGTTGGCACCGAACAGCTCCCGAACCGCCTCCACCGAGGTCAGCGTGTCCTTGCCGCGTCCCGGCTCCTCGGTGTTGACGAGACGCACGGCGTAATCCGAGTAATAGGCCAGTTCCACTTATAGTCCTTACCGGTGCGGGCTGTCGTCTGGGCGGGCGAGAGTAATGCTCGCTGTATGCCTAAGGGTATTACGGGAGGGTTCCATGGCCGACACCACGACCACGCGCACCCCGCCGGCAGGAGTGGTACGCGGTTACCCGGAGCGGCCTGCGTCGAGACGCTGCTGTGCGACACGTGCGACACGTGCGACACGTGCGACACGTGCAACACGTAGACATGTACGACACGTAGACATGTACGACACGTGCGACGTCGTACTCACCGGGACCGCGCTCCCCTGGCTGCACGCGGAGCCGCTCGCGGCCCGGTACGGGCAGCCCGGCGGGCTCGTCCGGGAGGGCGGGGCTTCATGAACGCGGATGATCGCACGGTCGACGAGTCCACGCCCCGCATCAACGCCGCGCAAGAGCGCGCCGCGGCACGCCCGGACGGACGGGGCGAAGGCCGACGGAGCCGTCGACTCGGCGGCGTGGTGGGCGCTCGCGGCGCAGGGCTCCGAATTCGCCGAGCCGACCGCGCGGCGGTCCGAGATCTACGGCGAGCACGCGGACGGGGGCACCCCCTCGGCGGCGTGGCACGCGGAGGCCCTGCGCGAGGTCGGGTTCGGTGAGGCGCGGGCGGTGTGGCGCGGGCGGTGAGGTGCTCGCCCGCCGGCGCGATGGTTCTCGCCCGAAGTGACGGTTGCGCCCTGGAGTGATGGTTGCGACCTGGAGTGATGGTTGCGACCTGGGGTGACGGGCGGCGTCGGCGGGACGGGCCACGGCCGCGGGGAACTGAATCCGCAGCTCCCCGCGCTCCGGGAAAACGAGCGGCTCCCCGCGCCCCCGATCGAGGGGCGCGGGGAACCGTGCGAGCAACCAGGCGCGCCAGGCGCGGCCCGGAGGACTACAGCACCTTCGACAGGAAGGACTGCGTCCGCTCGTGCTGCGGGTCGGTCAGGACGTCGCGCGGGTGGCCGGACTCGACCACCACGCCGCCGTCCATGAACACGAGGCTGTCGCCGACCTCGCGGGCGAAGCCCATCTCGTGGGTGACGACGACCATGGTCATGCCCGACTCGGCCAGGTCGCGCATGACGTCGAGGACGTCACCGACCAGTTCCGGGTCGAGCGCCGAGGTCGGCTCGTCGAAGAGCATCAGCTTCGGGTCCATGGCCAGCGCCCGTGCGATCGCGACACGCTGCTGCTGGCCGCCGGAGAGCTGTGAGGGGTAGTTGTCCGCCTTGTCGGCCAGACCGACCCGTTCGAGGAGTTCCCTGGCCCGCTCCCGCGCCTGTGACTTGGAGGTCTTCTTGACCTGGACGGGCGCCTCCATGACGTTCTCGGCCGCCGTCATGTGCGGGAAGAGGTTGAAGCGCTGGAAGACCATGCCGATGTCGCGGCGCTGGGCGGCCACTTCCCGGTCGCGCAGTTCGTAGAGCTTGTCGCCCTGCTGCCGGTATCCGACCAGTTGCCCGTCGACGTACAGCCGTCCGGCGTTGATCTTCTCCAGATGGTTGATGCAGCGCAGGAACGTCGACTTGCCGGAGCCGGAGGGGCCGATGAGGCAGAACACCTCGCCCTTCCTGACCTCCAGGTCGATGCCCTGAAGGACCTGCACATGGCCGAACGACTTGTGGACGTTCTCCGCCTTGACCATCACCTGCTCGCTCATGCCATGCCTCCGTTCGGGCGACCCAGGGAGAACAGGGTGCCGCGTACCTTCTGCCAGGGCGTGGCCGGCAGCTGGCGGCTGGAGCCGCGGGCGTAGTACCGCTCGATGTAGTACTGGCCGACGCTGAGGATCGACGTCATGATCAGGTACCAGGCGGCGGCGAGGAAGTACATCTCGACCGGGGAGCCGGACTGCTGGCCGATGTCCTGGGAGGCGCGGAACAGTTCGGTGAACTGCACGGCCGAGACCAGCGAGGTCGTCTTGAGCATGTTGATGACCTCGTTGCCCGTGGGCGGCACGATCACCCGCATCGCCTGCGGGATGACGATCCGCCACAGGGTCTTGGTGTGGCTCATGCCCAGCGCCTGGGCGGCCTCGGTCTGTCCCTCGTCGACCGACTGCAGGCCCGCGCGGCAGATCTCCGCCATGTACGCGGCCTCGTTGAGGCCGAAGCCGAGCAGCGCGGTCAGGAACGGCGTCATGAAGACGGACCATTCCTGCTTGTAGAGCGGCATGAGGTTGATGTACTGGAAGACCAGTCCCAGGTTGAACCAGATGAACAGCTGGACCAGGACCGGGGTGCCGCGGAAGAACCAGATGTAGAACCAGGCGATCGAGCTGGTCACCGGGTTCTTCGACAGGCGCATCACGGCGAGCAGGATGCCGCCGACGATGCCGATGGCCATGGACAGGACCGTCAGGAGCAGGGTCTTGCCCGCGCCGGAGACGATCCGCTCGTCGAAGAAGTAGTCGGGGATCGCACCCCAGTTGATCTTGCCCTGGGCGAACGCGTAGACGATCGCGCCCAGTACGCCGAGCGCCAGCAGCGCCGAGACGTAGCGGCCGTAGTGGCGGACCGGGATGGCCCTGATGGGCTCGGGCGGGGCCGCGGGTGACGGCGCGCCGTCGGCGCCGCCGCCCGTCTTCGTTATGTCAGTCGACACGGAACTTGCCTTTCACGACTCGCGCGTCACGCACGCGTCACGGAGTGCGCGCACGTCGCACGCGCCACGAGTCACGACGACGGGTGGGACGCGGTCACTTGCCGCCGTTGATGGTGGCCTGCGTGACGGCGCCCGCCTTCACGCCCCACTTGGCGATGATCTTGTCGTACTCGCCGTTCTTGATGATCGCGTCCATGGCCGCCTTGATCGCGTCACGCAGCTGCGTCTGCTTCTTGCCGACCGCGATGCCGTACGGGGCCGCCTCGACCTGGTCCCCGACGATCTGGAAGTCCTTGCCGCCGCCGGACGTCTTGGCCGCGTAGGCGGCGACCGGGAAGTCGGAGGAGCCGGCGTCGGCGCCGCCCGAGCGCAGGCGGGTCTGGGCCTGCTGGTCGTCGTCGAAGGACTGGATGGAGAGCTTCTTGCCCGCGGGGCACTTCTTGGCCTGGGCCTTGGCCAGGTCGTCGGAGACCGTGTTGCGCTGCACGACGATCTTCTTGCCGCACAGGTCGGACCAGTTCTGAATGCCCTCGGTCTTGCCCTTGAGCGTGTAGATGGAGACGCCCGCGTGGAAGTAGTCGACGAAGTCGACGCCCTCGCCGACCTTCTTGCCGGTGTCCGGGTCGATGCCGTTCTGCCGGTCCTTGGTGTCGGTCATCGCCGACATGGCGATGTCGTAGCGGTTCGAGCGCAGACCGGTCACCAGGGTGTCGAAGGTGCCGTTCTGGAACTCGAACTTCACACCGAGCTGCTTGCCCATCGCCTTGGCCAGGTCGGGGTCGATGCCGATGGCGTTGCCCGACTTGTCCTTGAACTCGACCGGCGCGTACGCGATGTCGGAGCCGACCCGGATGACCCCTTTGTCACGGATCGACTTGGGCAGCTTGCTCGCGAGTGGCGCCGAGTCGGATCCCTTGTCGCCCGACTTGGTCTGGTCACCGCAGCCGGTCAGCAGCAGTGAGCCCGCGACCGCGATCGCGCCGACCACGGCTATCCGGGACTTCACGGACTTCGCGGCCGTACGACGGGTGGTGCTTGCGGTCATGGTGGGGTCCTCCGACAGGGTGAGGGAGATGCCGTGCAGGTCGCCTTGCACGCGACTTCGAGCGCCGCGACCTCGTGTGATGAGGCATCTTGCCATTCGGACTGGCCGGTAACGTCGGTCGCCGATGTCAAAATCGGATAACAGGTACCTCAAGATCCTCAACAGGCCCGTACTTCCGGGGGCATACGGTCGGGACCATCTGCGGATACTCGCTTCCGGTACGGGAAAATCTGCGGTGAACCGGCCGCTGTCTCACCATTTGGTCCGGCGGTCGACGCGCGTCAACCCCGGACCGCGGACTTGTCCATGCATTCCGGCATGAGTCATGTCACTCCCGCGTGATCGATCACGAATGGGCTCGTCGGCGACGTGGTCCGTCGGGTAAGAAGGTTCTTTACACCCCTCATCCGGGGCTCAGGGCGCGTGTGCGGCGCGCCCGTCGCGTACGTACTCGTGCAGCGGTCCGTAAAGGGACCGGCGGTGCGTGCGCGGTGCCCGCCCGTTCCTCAATCAGGAGCGGACACCCTCAACAAGCGATATAGAAACTAAGGGGTCAGACAAAGTGGCAGCGGAGATCGTCAACCCTCGCAGCGACGCGAGTTCCGGCACCGAAGGCGCTGACGAGCCCTTCGATCCGGCTTTCGCGCTGCACCGTGGCGGCAAGATGGCCGTGCAGGCCACCGTGCCGGTCCGCGACAAGGACGACCTGTCCCTGGCGTACACGCCCGGCGTCGCGAAAGTGTGCAGCGCGATCGCCGAGCGGCCCGAGCTCGTCCACGACTACACGTGGAAGCCGAACGTCGTGGCCGTGGTGACGGACGGCACGGCCGTGCTCGGCCTCGGTGACATCGGTCCCGAGGCGTCCCTCCCGGTGATGGAGGGCAAGGCCATCCTCTTCAAGCAGTTCGGCGGCGTGGACGCGGTCCCGCTCGCCCTCGCGACGACGGACGTCGACGAGATCGTCGACACCGTGGTGCGGCTCGCCCCGTCCTTCGGCGGCGTCAACCTGGAGGACATCTCGGCGCCGCGGTGCTTCGAGATCGAACGCCGCCTCCAGGAGAAGCTCGACATTCCGGTCTTCCACGACGACCAGCACGGTACGGCCGTCGTCACCCTGGCCGCGCTGAAGAACGCGGCCAGGCTCTCCGGGCGCGAGCTCGGCGAGCTGCGCGGTGTGATCTCCGGCGCCGGTGCGGCGGGTGCGGCGATCGCCAAGTTCCTGCTCGAGGCCGGTCTCGGGGACGTCGCGGTCGCGGACCGCAAGGGCGTGCTGAGCCGGGACCGGGAGGACCTCACCCCGGTCAAGCGCGAGCTGGCCGAGATCACCAACAAGGCGGGTATCGCCGGGACCCTGGAGGACGCGCTGGCCGGGGCCGACCTGTTCATCGGCGTCTCCGGCGGTACGGTGCCGGAGCCCGCGGTCGCCTCCATGGCGCCGGGTGCCTTCGTCTTCGCGATGGCCAACCCGAACCCCGAGGTGCACCCCGACATCGCGCACAAGTACGCGTCGGTCGTGGCGACCGGGCGGTCGGACTACCCGAACCAGATCAACAACGTCCTCGCCTTCCCGGGGATCTTCGCGGGCGCCCTTCAGGTGCGGGCGTCGCGGATCACCGAGGGGATGAAGATCGCCGCCGCGGACGCGCTGGCGGCCGTGGTCGGGGACGACCTCTCCGCCGGGTACGTCATCCCGTCGCCGTTCGACGAGCGGGTGGCTCCGGCCGTGACGGCAGCCGTCGCCGCGGCGGCTCGCGCCGAGGGCGTCGCGCGTCGCTGACGCGTTCGTCTGTCCGCCCGTCCGGGAACCTCCGAGGTCCGGACCCCCGGGGAAGGCCCCGCCGAAAGGCGGGGCCTTCCCTGTCGTGCGGTGCGTTCACCGGGCTTGCGCGGGACATGCGCCCGGCGTTGTGTGGGGCGTTCACCCGGTCCGCGCCAGAGGACGTGTGTCACAGCCGTGGGTGGTTCCCCGGCCCCGGCCCGGCGCCTATCGTCAAGGCCATGTTCGCCGCCTACGCCGCCCGAATCGACCGTGACCAGCCGCTCACCGGCCTGGAGTTGGGGGAGCGGCCCGCCCCCGAGAACCGGCCCGGCTGGACCACCGTGAACGTCAGGGCCGCATCCCTCAACCACCACGACCTGTGGTCGCTGCGCGGGGTCGGACTCGGTGAGGAGGCGCTGCCGATGATCCTCGGCTGCGACGCCGCCGGGATCGACCAGGACGGAAACGAGGTCGTGCTGCACTCCGTGATCGGCCAGACCGGCCACGGGGTCGGGCCCCGCGAGGGCCGCTCCATCCTCACCGAGAAGTATCAGGGCACCTTCGCCGAGCAGGTCACCGTCCCCGAGTGGAACGTGCTGCCCAAGCCGGCGGGACTCACCTTCGAAGAGGCGGCGTGCCTGCCGACGGCGTGGCTGACGGCGTATCGGATGCTCTTCACCAACGCCGGTGTACGGCCCGGCGACTCGGTCCTCGTGCAGGGCGCGGGCGGCGGCGTCGCCACGGCCGCGATCGTCCTCGGCAAGGCGGCCGGGCTGCGGGTCTTCGCCACCAGCCGTGACGAGGCCAAGCGCAAGCGGGCCCTGGAGCTGGGTGCCGTGGAGGCACTGGAGTCCGGGGCGCGGCTGCCCCAGCGTGTGGACGCCGTGATCGAGACGGTGGGCGCGGCGACGTGGTCCCATTCGGTCAAGTCCCTGAGGCCCGGAGGCACGCTGGTGATCTCCGGCGCGACCAGCGGGCCCAACCCGCCCGCCGCCGAGCTGAACCGCATCTTCTTCCTGGAGCTGAAGGTCGTCGGCTCGACCATGGGTACCAAGGAGGAGCTTGCCGACCTCCTCTCCTTCTGCGCCACCGCCGGGGTGCGGCCGGTCATCGACGCGGTGCTCCCCCTGGACCGGGCCCGCGAGGGCTTCGAGAAGATGGCCGGCGGCGATCTGTTCGGGAAGGTCGTACTGACCGTCTGACCTTGTGCGGCCCGTGTGCCCTCGTGCTGACCGTGTGGCCTGTCTGACGTCGTGCGGCCCGTGTGCCCTCATGCGGTCCGTGTGGCCTTGTGCGGCCTGCACCGCCCACCGCGACCGGGCGATCGGCGACGAACACCTCCTGCTCGCCCTCACCACCCGGCCGGGACCTGCCGCCGAGGCCCTTGCCGAACACGGTGTGACCGCGCCCGAGGTGGAGCGGGTGCTGTACGGGGGCGGGGGAGAGCGGGCGGCGGGGTGAGCGCGCTCGCCCTCCCGGTGTTACGTCGCCGGGGTGCGCAGTGACGCCCCGATGTGGGCCGCGGCCTGCGACAGGTGACGGCGGGCCGTGCGCAGTTGCTCCTCCGAGACGCCATGGTCGCGGGCCGCGTCGCGGATGTCGTCGCGGAAACGGTCCAGGAGACGGTCGAGGTCCCGGGCCGGGTCGCCGGTGGAGTGCTCCGCCGCCCAGGACGGAACGTACTCGGCGGGCAACTCCTCGCTCGCCGGGCGGTACTGCGGCGCGGCCGCGGTGGCGGTCGCCTCCGGCTCGGGGCCCCGTCCGGTGTCCTTGTCGAGGCGTGGGCCGGAAGCCGCGCTGTCGGGACGAGGCTCCGGCTTTCCACCGGTTCCCGCGGCCCGGTCCGTGTCCGGGGCGGCACCGGGGCTCTCCTCTGAGGGCGTGCCGAACTCCTTGCCGAAGGTCCGGCCGAACTCGCCGAACTCCTTGGCCAGTTCGGACAGGCCCTCGCGTACCCCCGTCGGCCAGTCGCCGCGCGCGAAGTGAACCTGCACCTCGTCCTGGACGCGCTTGGCCATGCGTTGCAGCTCCTGCTGGGCCTGGGCCCGGACGTGATCCTGGGTCTCCTTGGCCTGCCGGCGTGCCCGCTGAGCCTCCTCGCGGGCCCGGCGGCTCTCGTCCTTGGCCCGGCGAGCCTGCTCCTTCCACTCCTGCTTGGCGCGGCGCAGCTCCTCCTTGGCCGCCCGCCAGGAGTCCTTGTCGGTGATGTCACCGGCGCCGGTGAGAACCGTGACGTCGGGTGTGCTCTTCGGCTGCCTGGCGCCGCGGCTCTGCGAGGCCGCCGCGCGCACCTCGCGGCGCAGATCCCCGGCCGCGCCCCGCACGTCGTCGCGGATCTCGGCGGCCAGCTCCGCCACCGACTCGCGGATCTCCAGCTCCAGGTCGGCCAGTTCGCCGCTGCGATCGGCCAGCTCGGCCCGGCCCGCGTCGGTGATCGCGTAGACCTTCCGGCCGCCCTCGGTGGTGTGGGTGACCAGACCCTCGCTCTCCAGCTTGGCCAGGCGCGGATAGACGGTGCCCGCCGACGGCGCGTACAGCCCCTGGAAGCGTTCCTCCAGCAGGCGGATCACCTCGTAGCCGTGCCGGGGCGCCTCGTCGAGCAGCTTCAGCAGATACAGGCGCAGACGGCCGTGGGCGAAGACGGGAGGCATGTCAGAGCACCTTCTTCTCGGCAGGGGAGGGACGCCCGGTCTCGCCGGGCCTCTCCGGGGCTGCGTCGAACGGTTCGTCCTCCCCGGGCGGCCTGCGCAGCAGGGCGATCGCGCCGGAGACCGTGGTCGCCCGCAGCGTGCCGGTGCCCGCGCCCAGCCGCCCGGTGATCTTATGGGCACCCCACTGGCCCGAGACGCGCAGCCCGTCGAACGCGTTGGACACCGCGCCGCTGGCCGTGTTCGCGTCGACCTCGGTGTCCGCCGGGTACGGGATGCGGATGGCGATCTCGCCGGAGACGCTGGTCAGGTTCACGTCGGCCGGTCCCGCCGGATCGAGGTCCACGATCATCGAGCCGCTCACGGTGTCCGCCTTCACGACGGCTCCCGAGCCGTCGACCACCGTCAGGTCCCCGGAGACCGAGCTGAACCTGAGGTCGCCCGTGACCGCCTGCGCCTCGACACTGCCGGACACCGTGCTGGTGCGCACCGGCCCGGTGACACCGACCAGTGTGGTGTCCCCGGTGACGCCCTTCACCTCCGTGCGCCCTTCGATCCCGGACACGACCGCGCCCGCGCCCACCACGCCGACCTCGACCCGGGTGCCCGCGGGCACCGCCAGGGAGACGACCGCGCTGCGGCGGTGGCCCTTGCGGTCGAGCCACTTGAGGAACCCCTTCCACGGCAGATCCTCGTAGGCGACGCTGAGGGCGCCGCGGCGCTGCGTGACCTTGAGTGGTGGCCCCTCGATGTCGGAGACCTCCAGGCGGGCCGAGTCCGAGTCCGTGCCCACCACGTTCACCGTTCCGTTCACGATGCGTACATGCAGGGCCGACACCGGCTCGTCGAAGGTGAGCTTCTGCGGCTGCGCGACGGACCACTCGGGCATGGTGCGACCTCCTCCACGGCGAACGCGCCATATCGCGTCCTCTTCAAAACACGATATATCGCGGACACGGAAAGTCAAGACTGTCGCGGAATGGCCCCCATCTGTGGCCCGAAACTTCCGACTTGTCCTAGCGTGGGGTCATGTCGTCCCTCGAACCAGCCGGTGCGCTCCTGCTCTGCCGCGCCGAGCCCGACGCCGTGGGTCCTGCCGCCCAGCTTCTTCGTGAGCGGATGCTGCTCGCCCCGGCCGGACGCGAGTGGAGCGTGCTCGTCCCGGAGACGAAGCCCTGGCTGGACGCGGGCGACGGCGCGCCGCGGGGAGGTGGCGAGCCCGTCGACCGGATTCTCGGCGGCTGGGCCGCCGCGCTCGCCGTGGGTGCGCCCTGGCCGGTCCTTGCGCTGTGGTGGAACGCCGACCACAGCGGCTTCACGCTGGCCTCCGGCTTCCGCCGCCCGGTCGGCTACGTATGGCTCGCCAACGGCACCCCGGTCGGCGAGCACGAGGCCCTGCGCACCTTCGCCGCCCGCCTCGGCCTCGACCCCGTCTTCGACGTGCAGTCGCTCGAAGCGCTCGCCGAACCCGACCCCGAGGCCGACGCCCGCGCCCGCATGCTGGGCCTCCTCGCGGTCCTCGCCCGCGCCGGGCTCACCCTCCCCGCGGGCCTGGCGCCGGGGGAACCGGCCGACCGCCTGCGCGAGGCCGTGCGCGTCCAGCCGGGCGTCGAGCGGGTCGAGTGGGGCGGCTGGCGCGACGCGGTGCGCGCGGAGCTGGACGTGGTGGAGCACAGCGGCGTCGGCCTCTGGCTGCGCGGCCCCAAGGCGCGTCTGCTCGCCGCCGCACAGCTGGCGGCCGGGGTGCCGCTCACCGCGTACGGCCTGCACCGACGCAGCGGCGGATGGGTCGCCGCGGGTGTCGTCCTGCTCGCGCAGGGCGCGCTCGGACTCGCGTACGACTGGGTGTCCACGCCCCACGACTGACGCCGGGGGGCCGTGCCACGGACAGACCGGTCAAGACCTGCCCGTGCTGGGCCGGCTCAGGACCTCCTCGTCCAGGTCCTACTCGTCGTCGTCCTCGTCGTCGAGCCGCGCCAGCCACGTCGCCAGCCGCTCCACCGGTACCTCGAAGTCCGGGTTCAGGTCGACGAAAGTCCGCAGCTGTTCGGCGAGCCACTCGAAGGTGACCTCCTCCTCGCCGCGCCGCTTCTCCAGCTCTTCGATGCCGCGGTCGGTGAAGTACAACTCTTGCTCCTGTGCGTACGGGTCCGGGGGTCCGGCCCCTTCATCGTAGGCCGCGCGACCGGCCCGGACGGCGTGTGCCGAGTTGGGAGAGACCGCGCCCGGACTTCCCGGAATGCCGTCCGTGCCCGGCCCGCAGGGCCCAGCGAGCGGTCTCCGGCCCGCAGAGTCGAGACCGCGGGACATCTGTCGGCGGGGGAGGGAGCTGGTGCAGCGGTGACGGACGTCACTGCCCGGACGAGCGTGGACGTACGCGACCGGGCCACATGGACGGAACTCTTCTACGACCTGGTGATCGCCTTCGGGGTCGGCCAGATCGCCCAGGCGCTGGCCCTGTACCCGAGCTGGCCCGAACTCGGCACGTGTCTGCTCGTGATCGTGCCGTTGTGGTGGGCGTGGGTCGATGTCGTGATGGCGATGAACGCCGTGCACGAGACGAACACACAACGCGTCTTCCTCCTCCTTGCGGGACTCGCCACCTATGGGATGTCCATGGCCGCGCAGCACGCCCTGGAGAGCCGGTCACAGGCGCTCCTGTACGCCGGCTGCTACCTGGCTCTGCGACTGCTGATCGGTGAAGCCATCCGGCGCGAGTGCGCCATCTACACCATCCATCCCTACCGGGCGGGCCTCGCCTTCGCCCTGGCCCTCTTCGGAGTCACTACGCTGCCCGGCCAGTGGCGCGCGGCAGGATGGACGGTCGCGGTGATCGCCGAGGTCCTCGCGCCACTCGTGCTCAGCAGCCATCTGCGGCAGCTGGCCTTCGGCGTCAACCATTTGCCCGAGCGCTTCGGCCTGTTCGTCATCATCGCTCTGGGGGAGAACGTCGTCTCCGTCGGCGCCTGGGGCGTGGGCCGGCGGATCGAGTCGGTGCAGATGGCCGCTGTCGTGGTCGCGTTCATCGCCGGATGCGGCTTGTGGTGGCTGTACTTCCACCTGGCCGCGTCCGCGATCGCGCACGCCCTGCGTACCCACCCCACTCCGGCAGTCGTCGTACGCGACGTGCTGAGCTACGGCCATCTGGCCCTGGTGACCGGACTGCTCCTCGCGGCCGTGGGCGCGGACCGGATCGTCGCCGACCCCATGACGGTGCCCCACCGGATGGCTGCGGTGCTGCTGCCCGCCGGAGCCGCCCTGTTCACGTTGACGTTCTGTTACACGCGCCGCCGCATGTTCGGGGCCGCGTCCAGCACCCGGTTCCTCGGCGGGCTCGCACTGCTCGCCGTCGCCGCGGCGGCTCCTGTGTTGCCCGGCCTCGCCACGCTCGCCGCCGTGGCTTTCCTGCTGGTTGCCGTGAATGGCGCGGAGTATTGGCTGCTGAGCGGAGGACGCCATGTCCCGCTGGTGTTCGTCAAGAAATGACCCCCAAGACGCCGCGGTCCTCTTTAATTTCGCAGGCAGCCAGATGAGTTGCCACAGAATCCGACGGAACCTCGGTTAGTCCGAACCCCCTGCCGACAGCTTCTAGAGGGTGGGCGGCGGGACTTCTAACGTCGTCGAGGCAGGTATGGCGGAACGGCCGGGGAAATATTCGGAGCGGGAGGAGGGAAGGAACATGACGCAGATTTCACGCACCGTCGACGACATTGTCGTCGGGGCCGGATCAGGCGGCTGCGCACTGGCCGCCCGGCTCAGCGAGAATCCTGACCGCACCGTGCTGCTTCTGGAAGCAGGCGAGTGGGACGCACAGAGCGCGATCCACGAGGTGCGCCTCTCCGCGCTGCTCGGTCTGTGGCGGCGGGCCGAGGCCGAGGGAATCGACTGGGGTTACGTCACGGAGCCGGAGCCCTTCCTCGGCGGCCGCCGCGTCCCCGTGGCCCGCGGGAAGGTCGTCGGCGGCAGCGGCTCCGTCAACGCCCTCATGTGGGTGCGGGGGAACCGCCGAGACTTCGACGAGTGGCGTCGGCTGGGCAATCGGGGCTGGTCGTACCGTGACCTGCTGCCTTGCTTCAAGCGCGCGGAAGACTACCGAGGCAGGCCGTCGCCCTACCGCGGTGTCCGTGGCCCGATCGGCGTGCACGACCACACGGCGCCCACTCCGGTGGCGCAGGGCTTCGTGGACGCCGCGGCCGAGGCCGGATTTCCGGGGCGGGGGCAGGACTACAACGGTCCCGAACAGGAAGGCTTCGGCTTCCTCTACCAGACAACACGCACCGGCCACGGCACCCGATGCAGCACGGCCACCGGATATCTGCGTCCCGCGCTGAGCCGCCGCAACCTGACCGTGCTCACGGGCGCACGAGCCACGCGGCTCCTGCTGCGCGCTGGAAGGGCCCGCGGGGTCACCTACGTGCGGGGCGGAAGAACGCGCACTGTGAGAGCGCGCGGTGAGATAGTGCTGTGTGCCGGGACGTTCGAGACCCCCAAACTCCTGATGCTCTCGGGAATCGGCCCCGCGGCCCGGCTGGCGGAACACGGAATTCCCTGCCTCATGTCCCTTCCGGGAGTCGGAGAGGGGCTTCAGGATCACCCTTTCGTCTCCGTGTGCGAGGCATCTCCAACGGAACACCCCGAGGCCGAACTCGTATCAGAGGCCGGGCTTTTCGTTCGGGTCGGCGACAGCGCCGAGACTCTGGGGCGACCGGATGTCCAATTCAGTTTCGGAACCGCGAAGTTCCTTCCGGCCGATGCCGTGCCCGCCGATATCCGTGGCCCCGGCTTCACGCTCGCCGCAACGGCGGTTCGCCCCCGCAGCCGCGGCCGGGTGGCCCTGCGCAGCGCAGATCCGGAGCAGCCGGCCACGGTCCTCGGGGGCTACCTCTCGTGCGGCGCCGACACCGACACGCTCGTGCGCGGCCTCGAACTCGCGCGGGAACTCATCGCGACCGAGGCGCTGCGCCCCTTCCGTGGGGTCGAACTCTGCCCGGGGCCGTCCGTGCGTACCCGCAAGGAGCTGCGAGCGCACGTCACCGCGAACGCCAGCACTCTATGGCACCCCGTCGGCACCTGCCGCATGGGCGCCGACCCGCAGGCCGTCGTGGACGCCGAACTACGGGTGCACGGAGTCGACGGGCTGCGTATCGCCGACGCATCCGTGATGCCCACCATCACCACCGGCAACACGAACGCGCCCGTCGTGATGATCGCCGAGAAGGCGGCCGACCTCATGCGGGCGACAACCACCGGCTCAAACAAGGGAGTTGACTATGCCAACCGCTGAGGAGAAGGCGAACATCGCGCGTTACGAGCGCTTCCTGGAAGTGGTCAACGCGCGCGACTACGACGGGATCGCCGAGGTCATGTCGTCCGACTTCGAGGACCACCACCCCGGTTTCCAGGTACACGGCATCGACTCGTACCGGGAAGCGCTCCGTTCGGTCGTGGAGAATCTGCCGTTCACCGCCCGACTCCTGGACATCATGGCCTCCGGGGACCGGATCGTCGCCCGTGTCGAGCTCGCCGGTCGGCATACCGGCCCGTTCCTCGGACACGCGGCCACCGGCCGGGAGGTCGTCTGGACCACCACCGAGATATGGCGTGTCGCCGACGGGCTGTTCGTGGAGCGCTGGGCCGAGGACGATCTGCTGGGCCTGGAGCGCCAGTTGAGCCCCGACGAGGAGAACGTCGCTGTCATCACCAAGCTCAACGACGTCGTCAACGAGCGCAGGTACGACGACATGGACGCGCTGTTCTCGCCGGACTTCGTCGACCGCAATGCTGCCTGGGCCGTCAAGGACGTGGCCGAACTCAAGAGCCTGCTCGCCGTGGCCCACGAGGCGCTCGACTTCACCTCGCACCACGACCTGATCTATGCCGCTGGACAGGGCATGGTCGTCATCCACATCACATTCAAGGGGCGGCACGTCAAGCCGTTCTTCGGCCAGGAGCCCACCGGCGAACCCGTCCAGTGGACCAGCATCGAGACCTACCGGCTGGAGCGCGGACGCATCGTCGAGCGGTGGGTGGAAGCGGACACCGCCGGGTTGATGCGGCAACTCGGTGTGGCACTGCCGTGACGGGCTTCGCCCCGAGACAGCTCCGGACTTCCGTCCGCCCCTTCGAGGAGGCGCGCGGCCGAGGAACTGAGGAGATTCGGACATGGTGACCTTCGCCCTGCACCTGCGGGTCAAGCCCGGCCGCGAAGCCGAGGCCGTCGCGGCGCTGACGACGATCGAACGGCGCTCGCGCGGCGACGCCGGCTGCCAGTATTTCACCTGGTTCCAGCACGATGAGGAGCCGCTCCGCTTCACCCTCCTCGAGCAGTGGGAGAGCCAGCGGCACCTCGACGACCACCTCGCTCAGGACCAGTCGGTGTGGGAGGCGTTCGTCCCGGCTCTCGCCGAGAACCCCGTCTCACAGCGTCTGCGACCGGTGGCCGACCTCCCCGGCCGGTCCAGTGGCCCGGGGCCGGTCCCGCGGTGGGCGCACGTCGGCCTCAACTGCCGTGACCAGGACGTGACCGAGGCCTTCTACACACGCTGGTTCGGCTTCCGCAGAGTCCGGCTGGTCGAACTGGAAGACCTGCGCGTGGTGTTTCTGCGCAGGGCGGACGCCGTCCTGGAACTCTTCGCCACGGACGCCGAGCCCCTGGGGGAGTCCGAGGCCGACGGCCCGACCCGGCCGGGGACGGTCAGGCACCTTGCCTTCCAGGTCGACGACCTGGACGCCTTTCTCAAGGCCGCGGACGGCCGACTCGACGTCACTCTGGGTCCGTTGAGCTTCGACGCGGTCGTTCCCGGATGGCGAGCGATCTGGGTCCGTGACCCGGACGGGCTGGTCGTCGAGATCGCCGAGGGCTATACGGATGATCCTCGTTCGCCGCAGGCCGAGTTGACGTAGTGCGCTCCGTCACCTGGCCCAGTGCCCAAGAGGCGGCCGCGGCGCGGGCCGTCGGCGCCGCGGGGCGCAATGATGACCGCCGGATCCGGACCAGCGGTTCCGGCGGTGGGCCGGCGCATCACATACCGGCTGTCAGCACACCACCGTCATGGAAGGAAGAGCCAATGGGAGCGATCACTGTCAACGGTCAGTCCACCCGAGAACTCGCCGTGGGCTGGTTCGACGCCCTGGACCGGCACGCACCTGTCGACGAGGTGTTGCCCTACCTCGCGAAGGAAGGGCTCGTCATGAAGTTCCCCGAGGGGACCTTCAACGGACTCGTCGGCTTTCGGGACTGGTACGACGCGGTCTGCGCCAAGTTCTTCGACGAGACGCACACGGTCACCACCGCCGAGGTTCTGCGCGGCGACGAGCAGCGCGCGGACGTCAGGATCGTCGTGAACTGGCAGGCCAAGGTCTGGACGCCGCCCGCCGCGCGCAGTGAATGGCTCGGCTTCGACGCCACCCAGACCTGGACGCTCGCCGTCCAGGACGGTGCCGTGCGGATCGTCGAGTACGTCGTGGACGACATCGTGCCCATGCCCGGCTCGGCCTCCCTGTAGCCCGCAGGCCGCGGATCCGTTCCGGATCGAGCAACACGCCCTGGAGTGAACCCAGATGAGCCAGACCGTACCTCCTCGCTCGGACGTGACCGAGCGCCCAACCCCGCCGTCCGCCCGCCGCTGGCTCGCACTGCCGGTGATCCTCGCGGGAACCTTCATGACGATCCTGGACTTCTTCATCGTCAACGTCACCGTCCCGTCGGTCCAGTCCGATCTGCGCGCCAGCGGTGCGCAGATCCAACTGGTCATCGCGGGATACGGCATCACCTACGCCGCCGGACTCATCACCGGAGGCCGGCTCGGGGATCTCTACGGGCGGCGCAAGGTCTTCGCCGTGGGCCTCCTGGCGTTCACTCTCGCATCGGCCGCCTGCGGAATGTCCCAGAGCGCGGACATGCTGGTGATCTCGCGGATGGTCCAGGGGCTCGCTGCGGCACTGATGTTTCCGCAGGTCTTGTCGATCATCAACGTCACGTACACGGGTGAGGACCGCGGACGGGCCTTCATGGGTTTCGGAATGGCCATCGGCCTGGCCTCTGTCAGTGGCCAGGTCATCGGGGGTCTGCTCATCCAGGGCGACGTGTTCGGCCTCGGCTGGCGCAACTGCTTCCTCGTCAACGTGCCCATCGGGGTGCTGATGCTGGTCTGCACGCCGGGCATGGTTCCGGAGAGCCGGTCGCAGCAGGCGCGCCGACTCGACCTCGTCGGATTCAGCATCGTCACTCCCGCACTGATCCTGCTCCTGCTGCCGCTCATCCAGGGCAGGCAGTCGGGTTGGCCCCTGTGGTGCTGGGTCAGCCTGGCGCTGAGCGGCGGACTCCTGACCGTCTTCGTCCGCCACCAGACACGGTTGTCCGGGCGCGGAGGCACCCCGCTGGTCGAGCCACGGCTGTTCGGTACTCGGGTCTTCACCACCGGACTGCTCACCGTGTTCACCGTCTACGCCGGCATGGCGTCGTTCTTCCTGGTCCTCGCCCTGTACCTGCAGGACGGGTTGCGCTACTCGCCCATCAAGTCCGGTCTCGTCGTGCTGCCGTGCGGGCTCGGCTTCTTCCTGCTGTCCTTGGCCGCCCCGAAGATCGTGCGTCGCTTCGCCCACCGCACCCTCGCCCTCGGCTCGCTCGTGCTCGTCGTCGGAGAGGTCGCCCTGATCCTGCTCGCCCACCACTCCCACGCTCACCCCGACGTGACACTGCTGTGCGTCACGATGTTCGTGATCGGGGTCGGCATGGGCGCCATGGGGCCGCCGCTGCTCTCCCAGGTGCTGCTCGGAGTTCCGGGTGAGCACACGGGGTCCGCGTCCGGCGTCCTGTCCACCACCCAGCAGATGGCGGGCGCTCTGGGCGTGGCCGTCATCGGCATCATCTTCTACGGCGTGCTCGGTAGCGCCGCCTCCACTTCGGACTACGTCAACGCGCTGGTCGCGAGCCTCGGTTACACCGTGCTGCTCGGTGCGGTGACCGCCGTCATCACCACGCCTCGCCGTTGGTGGGTGCATCACTCCTCCGAGGCATGACGGGGCAGGTCCCTGTCGACCAGGCGCACGGTTCACCGGCACACCGTCGAAGCCCTCACACAAGGAGCCTCTTACCTCATGGTTCACTACACAGACATCGTCGTCGGGGCCGGATCGTCCGGCGCCGTCATCGCCGCCCGGCTGTCGGAGGACCCGACGAGTCAGGTGCTCCTGATCGAAGCGGGACCCGACTACCCGACGACTCAGTCCCTGCCGGCCGACGTCCGTGACGGCCGCTACCCGTCCATGAGCGGGCACGACTGGGGTTACCAGGCAGAGGCCGTCCCCGGCCGGGAAATCCCGCTGGTCCGCGGCAAGGTGGTCGGTGGCACGTCCGCCATCAACACCTGCCTCGCCGTGCGGCCCGACCCGCTGGACTTCGAGGACTGGATGTCCCGGGGTATCGACGGCTGGAGCTGGGACGACGTGCTTCCGTACCTCATCCGGATCGAGGACGACCAGGACTACGGCCCGCCGCTGCACGGCAAAGGGGGCCCTACTCCGGTCAGGCGCTGGCGGGACGAGGAACTGAGCCCGTTGCAGAAGGCGTTCTTGCAGACCAGCCGAGACCTGGGTTTCCCGGAGGTGCCCGACCACAACGCGCCGGGCGCGGTGGGAGTCGGTCCCATGGCGCAGAACCTCGTCGACGGCATGCGCATCTCCACCGCCGTGGCCTATCTGGCCTCGGCCCGCAAACGCGAGCAGTTGGAGATACGGGCCGACACGCTGGCCGAGCGGATCGTCTTCGAGGACGGTCGGGCCGTCGGCGTACGGATCGTCACCGACGGGGTGAGCGAGACGGTCTACGGCGACCGGATCACGGTGTGCACCGGCGCCGTCGGTACCCCCGCCCTGCTGATGCGCTCGGGCATCGGTGCCGCGGACGCACTGGAGCGGCTCGGTGTTCCGGTGGTCGCCGACCTGCCCGGCGTCGGCGAGAACCTCCTCGACCACCCCACCTGCTGGGTGACGCGCAAGCCGCGCCCGGGTGTCTACGACGAGTCTCTGCCGGTTACCCAGGTGCTGCTGCAGTACACGGCGCCCGGCTCGGAGCAGGCCCGGGACATGCAGCTGTATCTCTTCAGCCACATCGATCTCAACGGCTACGCGCCCGCCGTGCAGGAGAAGATCGGCACTGACAAGGTGTTCATGGTGTCCGCCGGCGTGGAACGGCCGTACTCCGTGGGCCGGATCGTCGTCGAGAGCACCGATCCGCAGGCCGCGCCCCGTATCGAGTTCAACTTTCTCTCGCACGAGGAGGACCGGCGCCGGCTCCGTGAAGGCATGCGCCTGGCCGACCGGATCGCCAGGTCGGAAAAGTTCGAGCTGTTCGCGTCGGGTGAGACCGTGCCCGGACCTGAGGTCATCGCGGACGACGACGCCCTCGACGCGTTCATGCTGTCGACGGTCGGTACCCACTTCCATCCGGTCGGCACCGCCAAGATGGGGCCTGCCTCGGACCCGCTGGCCGTCGTCGACTCGCGCTGCCGGGTGCACGGTGTGCCCGGACTGAGGGTCGCGGACGCCTCGGTCATGCCCGTCATGGTCCGCGCCAACACCAACCTCACCTGTCTCATGATCGGCGAACGCGTCGGCGACTGGCTGATGGAAGAGGGCCGGAAGTAGGCCGCTGCACCGCCGCCATCGACCTCACCTCACTGGAGGCACCATGCCCGCAGCGCAGAGCACCCTCGTGCTCCTCGCCCATCCCCATCTGGACTCGTCACGGATCAACGCCGCGCTCGCCGGGGCCGCGCGCGACTGCCCCACAGCTCTGGTGCACGACCTGTACGCCGCCTGCCCCGACGGGCACATCGATGTCGAGCGGGAGCAGAGGCTGCTCGAAGAGCACAACACGATCGTGCTGCAGTTCCCCTTCTACTGGTACTCCGTGCCGCCGCTGCTCAAGCAGTGGATGGACGAGGTGCTCCTGGAGGGGTACGCCTACGGCCATGGCGGTGACGCCCTGCACGGCAAGACGCTCCAGGTCGTCACGACGACCGGGGGTCCCGCGGCCAGCTACCGCCCGGCCGGCTACAACCGGTTTTCCGCTGTCGACCTGCTGCTGCCGCTCGACGCGACCGCCCACCTGATCGGCATGGACTACCCCGATCCGCTGATCTTCCACGGCGTCCGCACCTGGAGCGACGGCGACGTGCGCGCCGCCGCCGCCCGGTACCGCGCCTTCCTGGACGCTCCGGTACGCGAGGCGGCCGCCTGACGTCCCAGGGACCGTCACGGCCCACCGCCGGCCGGCGGTGGGCCGCCACCCGGCGACACTCCGTACGAAAGGACCCCCGATGACCAAGCGCATCCTGATCGTCCTGTCCGAATACGGCTACTGGGGCGAAGAGCTGATCGGCCCCCTGGAGACCTTCGACAAGGCCGGCTACCAGCTGACCTTCGCCACCCCCACCGGCAAGCGCCCGGTGGCGCTGCCGCCGAGCATGGACCCCGAGTACGTCGACCCGCCGCTGGGCCGCTCCGTCACCACGCCCGAGATGGCCGACAAGGTGCGGGCCGTCGACGCCTCGCCGCGCCTGGACGGGCCGCTCGACCTGTCGTCCTGGCTGCCCGACCGGCCCTACCGGTCCAAGCCGTACTTCCTGCGCGACTGGGAGGCGTACAACACGCGCCTGGAGCAGATCCGCGAGCAGATCGCCGACCGGTACGACGCGCTGCTGATCGTCGGCGGCTCCGGGCCCATCGTCGACCTCGCCAACAACTGGCGGGTGCACGACCTGATCCTCGCCTTCCACGCCCTTGACCGGCCGATCGCCGCCGAGTGCTACGGCGTCGCCCCGCTCGCCTTCGCCCGTGACCAGGAGGACCGCGTCTCGATCATCCGCGGCAAGCACGTCACCGGGCACTGCATCGAGTACGACTACAAGGACGGCACCGGCTTCATGGGCACCGACTTCGTCATCGGCCCGCCGCCCTACCCGCTGGAGTACATCCTGCGCGACGCGACCGCGCCCGGCGGCGCCTTCCACGGCAACTTCGGCAAGGAGACGTCCGTCATCGTCGACTACCCGTTCATCACCGGCCGCTCCACGCCCGACTCGTACCTGACCGGCCAGAAGCTCGTCGAGGTGCTTGAGGACGGGCTGCGGCAGTGGGGGTTCCGGGCCGACGCCTGAGCGCGTGCCCAACCGGCCGTGCAGGAACGGTCGTCCGTCTCGCAGGAGAGGTGAATGCGTCATGCGCAGCAGCAGGCCCGCGCGGGTCGCGATGCTGGAACAGCTGCGGGCCGACGGGGTGCGGTACATGTTCGGCAACCCCGGCACGGTCGAGCAGGGTTTCCTCGACGAATTGCGCGACTTCCCCGACATCGAGTACGTCCTCGCGCTCCAGGAGTCGTCCGTCGTCGGCCTCGCCGACGGCTACGCCCGTGCCACCCGCACACCCGCCGTCATGCAACTGCACACCGGCGTCGGCGTCGGCAACGCGGTCGGCATGCTCTACCAGGCCAAGCGCGGTCACGCCCCGCTGGTCGCCGTCGCCGGAGAGGCCGGTCTTCGCTACGACGCCATGGAGGCGCAGATGGCGGTCGACCTGGTCGCCATGGCCGAACCGGTCACCAAGTGGGCCACGCGCGTCGTCGACCCGCACTCCACGCTGCGGGTGCTGCGCCGCGCCATGAAGGTGGCGGCGACCCCGCCGTACGGGCCCGTGCTCGTCGTGCTGCCCGCCGACGTCATGGACCGGGAGACGGCCGAGCCGGCCGTGCCCACCTCGTACGTCGACGTCGCCGCCACGCCCGACCCCGACGTGCTCGACCGGGCCGCGCGGCTGCTGGCGGGTGCCGAGCGGCCGATCGTCGTGGCGGGCGACGGCGTGCACTTCGCGGGCGCCCAGGAGGAGCTGGGCCGGCTCGCCCAGACCTGGGGGGCCGAGGTGTGGGGAGCGGACTGGGCGGAGGTGAACCTTTCCGTCGAACACCCCGCGTTCGCGGGAGAGTTGGGGCACATGTTCGGGGAGAGCAGTCGCCGGGTCACCGGCGCCGCCGACGGTGTCCTGATCGTCGGGACGTACGCGCTGCCCGAGGTGTATCCGGCGCTCGACGGGGTCTTCGCCGACGGCGCGCCCGTCGTCCACATCGATCTGGACACCGACGCCATCGCCAAGAACTTCCCCGTGGACCTCGGCATCGCCGCCGACCCGAAACGCGCCCTCGCCGGGCTGGCCCGCGCCCTGGAGCGGCGGATGAGCGAGCGCGGCGCCGAGCGGGCCGCCGCCTGGATGCGCGAACGGTCGGCGAAACGTTCCTACGAACTCGCCGCCGCCCGCCAGCAGGACGAGGCCGCGCTCGACCCGGACGCGCTGCCCACCACCGCGTTCCTTCAGGAGCTGGCCCGCCGGCTGCCCGAGGACGCCATCGTCTTCGACGAGGCGCTCACCGCGTCGCCCGACGTCGCCCGTCATCTGCCCCCGACCCGCCCCGGCCACGCGTTCAAGACCCGCGGCGGCTCGCTCGGCGTCGGCATCCCCGGCGCGATGGGCGCGAAACTCGCCCACCCCGACAAGGAGGTCGTCGGCTTCACCGGCGACGGCGGCTCCATGTACACCATCCAGGCGCTGTGGACCGCGGCCCGCTACGACATCGGCGCCACCTTCGTCATCTGCAACAACAGCAGCTACAAACTCCTCGAACTCAACATCGAGGAGTACTGGAGGACGGTCGGCGTCGCCGCCCACGCCCAGCCCGACATGTTCGACCTGTCCCGCCCCGCCGTCGACTTCGTGGCGCTAGCCGAGTCCCTCGGTGTCCCGGCCGTCCGCGTCGAGAAGCCCGACCAGGCGAAGGCGGCGGTCGAGCGGGCGCTCGGCACGCCGGGGCCGTTCCTGATCGACCTGGTCACCGGGCGCGGACGGGAGGAGGTGTAGGCCGTGCGGCTCGCCGGACACAAGATCGCGATTCTGATGGAGAGCGACTTCTACGAACCCGAGATCCTCTACTACCAGCACCGCTTCCCCGAGGAAGGCGCCGAGACGCACTTCCTGACCCGGATGTGGGGCCAGGACGAGATCACCTTCCACGGGCACGAGCACCGCATGCCGTTCGCCGTCACCGAATCCTTCGAGGACGTCGACGAGTTCGCCCTCAAGGAGTACTCCGCGGTGATCGTCCCCTCCGGGATGGTCTCCGACCGCCTCCGCTACACCGAGGACCCCGACCGGCTGCCGCCCGCCACGCGGTTCCTGCGGCGCGCCTTCCGCGACCCGGCGATCGTCAAGGGCGTCATCTGCCACGGCATGTGGCTCGCCGCCCCGCTGCCCGATCTCGTACGCGGACGGCGCGCGGTCGTCCACAACAACCTCCTCGGCGACCTGCGGAACATGGGCGGCCACTACGTCGACGAGGACGTGGTCGTCGACGACGACCTGGTCACCGGACGCACCGGGGCCCACTGTCACCTCTTCGCCCGCGCGATCATCGACCTGATCGCCGAGCGCGACCGCGGCAGGCGTTCCGCCCTGGCGGGAGGCGCGCGATGACCGCCGTCATGGAACCGGGCGCCCGCGTCCCCGTCACCGACCGCATCCCCGTCCGCGACGTACGGCCCCAGGTGCGCGGCGGCGCCCGGCCCGTCAAGGCCGTGACCGGGGAGACCCTCACCGTCTCGGCCACCGTTTTCCGCGAGGGGCACGGGGTCGTCGGCGCCAACGTCGTGCTGCGCGACCCGCTGGGGCGGCCGGGACCGTGGACGCCGATGACACTCGTCGACCCGGACACCGACCGGTGGGAGGCCACCGTCGTCATGGGGGCCGAGGGCGCGTGGACGTACACCGTCGAGGCCTGGGCCGATCCGCTCGCCACCTGGCTGCGGGACGCCCGCATCAAGATTCCCGCCGGGGTCGACGTGGAGCTGACGCTCGCGGAGGGGGCGCCGCTGTACGAGCGCGCCGCCTTCGGCATCCCGGACACGGACCGCCAGGAGGCGGTACGCGCGGTGGCAAAGGCCCTGCGCGACGAAACGAGCCCGCCGGCCCGCCGGCTCGCCGCGACCGCCGCCCCCGAGGCGGTCGCCGCGCTGCGGCACCACCCGCTGCGCGAACTCGTCACCGCCTCCTGGCCGTCACCCCTCCTCGTCGAGCGGCGCCGCGCGCTGGTCGGATCCTGGTACGAGATGTTCCCGCGTTCGGAGGGCGCCGTCCTCACCGACGACGGCGCCCCGGTCGGCGGCACCTTCGCCACGGCCGCCGAGCGGCTCCCCGCCATCGCCGCCATGGGCTTCGACGTGGTGTACCTGCCGCCCGTCCATCCCATCGGCCGCACCCACCGCAAGGGCCGCGACAACGCGCTGACCGCTCACCCGCACGACGTCGGCTCGCCCTGGGCCATCGGCTCCGCCGACGGCGGCCACGACGCCATCCACCCCGACCTCGGCACCCTCGACGACTTCCGCGCGTTCGTGGCGCGCGCCGAGGACCTCGGCATGGAGGTCGCCCTCGACTTCGCGCTGCAGTGCTCGCCCGACCACCCCTGGCTGACCGAGCACCCCGAGTGGTTCACACAGCGCGCCGACGGCTCCGTGGCCAGCGCCGAGAACCCGCCCAAGAAGTACGAGGACATCCACCCGCTCTCCTTCGACCGGGACTTCGAAGGGCTGGTCGCCGAGAGCGTGCGGCTCCTGCGTCACTGGATGGCGCAGGGCGTACGGATCTTCCGCGTCGACAACCCGCACACCAAGCCCGTCGGCTTCTGGCAGCGGGTCATCGACGAGATCAACCGGACCGACCCCGACGTCGTCTTCCTCGCCGAGGCGTTCACCCGCCGCGCCATGGTGCACGCCCTCGCCCAAGCGGGCTTCCAGCAGTCGTACACGTACTTCACCTGGAAGAACGAGAAGGAGGAGCTCACCGAGTACGCGACCGAACTGGCCCGCGAGAGCGCCGACTTCCTGCGCCCGAACCTCTTCGTCAACACCCCGGACATCCTCCACGCCTACCTCCAGGACGGCGGCCGGCCCGCCTTCGAGACGCGTGCCGTGCTCGCCGCGACGCTCGCCCCGACCTGGGGCGTCTACGCCGGATTCGAGCTGTGCGAGAACGAGGCCCTCGAACCGGGCACCGAGGAGTACCGGGCCTCCGAGAAGTACGAGCTGCGGCCGCGCGACTGGGCCGCCGCCGAGGCCGAGGGCCGCTCCATCGCCCCGCTCATCACCCGCCTCAACGCACTGCGCCGCGCCCACCCGGCCCTCCAGGAACTGCGCAACCTGCGCTTCCACCACGCGCCCCACCCGCACGTCGTCGCCTACTCCAAGCAGGTCGAGCTCGCCGACGGCACCGTCGACACGGTCCTGGCCGTCGTCAACCTGCACCCCCGCGAGGCGGCCGAGGGCACCGTCCACTTCGACCTCGCCGCCCTCGGACTGCCCGACGACGGGTCGCTCAGGGTGCGCGACGAGCTCACCGGCGAGGTGCACGCCTGGCACGGCGACACCTACATCCGCCTCGAACCCGGCCAGGCCCCCGCCCACCTGCTCACCCCGCTGCGGGAGGAGACGTGACCACCGCCCGCGCCCCGGTCGGCACGGACCAGCGGCAGCTGCTCGCCCCGCTGCTGCAGCTGCTGGCCCCGTGGCTGGCCGCCCGCCGCTGGTACGCCGCCGGGGCGGGGCCCGCCCACGAGCCCGCGCAGACCCTGACCCCGGTCACCGCGACCGTCGTGCGCGACGGACCGCCCACCCTGCTCCACACCGTGCTGCGCGGCGGCGACGACGGCCCGTGCCACCAACTCCTGCTCGGCCTGCGCCCGGAACTGCCGCCGCGCCTGAAGGACGCGGCCGTCGGCCGGGTGCCGGGCGGGCGCTGGCGGGGCTGGACGCTGTACGAGGCGACGGAGGACGCCGCGCTGATGGGTGTCCTCCTGCGCCACCTGGCGGCGGGCGGCGGCGACGGGCTGCGCTGGCGGCTGGTACGACGTGGTGGAGCGGACCCCCGACCCGGACAGCGGCCTGCACCGCATGGTGTGGCACGA
>NZ_JAPHNL010000089.1 GCF_026274175.1 Streptomyces beihaiensis | reverse complement strand
AATACCCGGAAGCCCGGCGCCCGAACCGACGTCGCACACCGTGACGCCCTCGGGCACGACCTCGGAGAGTACGGCGCTGCGGGCGTACGACGGGCGGGCCGGGGGCAGCGCGGCACTCCTCGCACGCGCCGAGACGCGGTTCGGTGCGGCGGCCGGGCTGCCGGAGCGGATCTATCCGCGCGCTGACCGCCCGGCGGCCCTGGCCTCGTTCGCGCCCGACGTGGCGCAGTGCTCGGGCGAGGACCCCGTGGCCGCGCGCATCCTGAGTGAGGCGTCCCGGCACATCGCGGAGGCCGCCGCCGCGGTCTGCCCGGAGTCCGGTGGGGAAGTGGCGCTCACGGGTGGCCTGTTCAAGATGGGCGAGCCGCTGGTCGGACCGCTCCACGCCGAGTTGGCGCGACGGATTCCCGGCGCCCGCGTGGTGCCCTCGGCGGGTGACCCGCTGCACGGCGCGCTGGTCATCGCGGCGGCCCTGGCGGCGGACGGCCTGCGGCTGCCACGGGACGGGCGGCTGCTGTCGCTTCCGAGCGGAACGCCGGAACACGCCTGACCGGGCGAACAGCGCATCCGGCATTCATCGGACAATCATGGACGGTTGCCTCACAGTTGCCCCCTGGCCGAGCGTCGGGGACGGTGAAACCAGTAGCATGCGGCGCCATGAGCTCCCCCACTGGGCCCGCATCCGGCCTGCCTGTACGAATGCCGCGACCCCGCCAGCCCGGACGGCACCGTCGTCCGGAACCCGTGGCCGCACCCGAGGGCTCGCCCGCCCTCGTGCTCGCCGTGCCCGGCACGCCCAGTGCCGCCACACGCATGCTCGCCGACGAGGTCGTAAGCATCGCGCGCTCGGAGCTGCCCGGCCTGGACGCCCGGGTGGGCTTTGTCTCGGGGGAGGTCACCGACTTCCCGGTCTCCGCCGAGTTCCCGTCGCTGACGTCGGTCCTCGCGCACGCCGCCAGGGAGCGCACCGCGCGCTACGAGCAGGCCGTCGCCGCGGGCTCCGAGGCCCAGGAGCCCGCGGGCCCGGTCGCGGTCGTCGTGTCGCTGCTCGCGGGCCCGGACGGGGCGCTGCTGCGCGAGATCCGGCAGGCCATCGCGGACAGCCGTGTCCCCGCCGAGCTGACGGACGTGCTCGGCCCGCACCCGCTGCTCGCCGAGGGCCTGCACGTGCGACTGTCCGAGGCCGGTCTGGCCCGCGCCGACCGTGCCCGGCTGTTCACCGTGGCGACGGCCGCGGACGGCATCATCCTGGCGTCGGTCGGCGGTGACGAGGCGGTGCAGGCGGCCGGGATCACCGGCATGCTGCTCGCCGCGCGCCTCGCCGTGCCGGTGATGGCCGCTGCGCTCGACGCGGAGGGCTCGGTGGCGGGCGTCGCCGAGCAGCTGCGCGGCTCGGGCTCGCAGAACCTGGCGCTCGCCCCTTACCTCGTCGGCCCCGAACTCGACCCGAGCGTCCTGGAGGCCGCCGTCAAGGACGCGGGATGCGCGGCGTCGGAGCCGCTCGGCGCATACCCGGCGATGGGGAAGCTGGCGCTCGCCAAGTACACGACGGCGCTCGGCATCACGCCCCAGCCGGTCTCCTCCGGAGGCTGAGCGGGTCTCTTCGGGAGGCTGAGCGGGCCACAGCGCACGGTCGAGGGGCCCGGGACGGATGTCCCGGGCCCCTCGACCGTTGCCGGGGCGGCTCCTCGCCTATCCGAGCACCACGCATGTCGCCGCCGGCACCCGTACCGAGCCGCCCCGGGCGGGGGCCCCGGTCCGCGCGTCCAGGGTGAACCAACTCACGTCACCCGAGCGCTCATTGGCCGCATACAGAAAACGGGACGACGGGTGCAGAGCCAGGTCGCGTGGCCACCGTCCGCCGCACGGGGTGGTGGTGCGCAGAGCGACCCGCTCGCCCGTCGCGTCGAGCGCGAGGACGGAGATGACGTCCTCGCCGCGCGTCGCCGTCCACAGACACCGCCCGTCCGGGGCGACGACGACCGCCGAGGGGTAGGCGTCACCGCGCGCGGCACCCGGCAGCACCGGGACCTCGGCGATCGGTTCGAGCAGGCCCAGGGCCCCGTCCCAGCGGCACACGGTGAGCGTGGGCGCGAGTTCGTTGAGGACGTAGACGTGGTGGCCGGACGGGTGAAAGGCGAGGTGGCGAGGGCCGCTGCCGGGGCGCAGGGCCGTCTCGCGGTGCACGGTCAGCTCCGGCCCGCCCGGTCCCCCGTCGGCCAGGGCGCACACGCGTACGGAGTCGGTGCCCAGGTCGACGCCGAGCGCCCAGCGGCCGCTGGGGTCCGGGAGGATCTGGTGGGCGTGCGGGGCGCGTTGGCGCTGTGGGTGCGGCCCACAGCCGGAGTGCCGCAGGACATGACGGCGTGCGGGGTCGGGGGTGCCGTCGGGGCGCAGCCGCACCGTGCTGACGCTGCCCGAGCCGTAGTTGGCCGTCAGTACGTGCCCGTGCCAGACGGCGAGGTGCGTGGGGCCCGCGCCGCCGACCGGCGCGGAGGGCGCGGCGAGCGCCGGTGCCGCGCCCGCGGAGGTGCGCAGGGCCGCCACCGAACCGTCGTCCGTCTCGCTCACCGCGTAGAGCATCTCGCCCGAGAGCGCGAGGAAGGAGGGGTCGGGCAGCGCGTCCGTGGCGTCGAGAACGGTGAGCGCGCCGTCGGCCGCGTCGACCGCAGCGGTGACGATGCCGCGCCCGCCCGCCGCCGTGAACGACCCGATGTACGCCCGCCCTTGCCGCCCGTCACTCACCGCGTCCCCTTCCGCTGCCACGTCCTCGTACGGACCGGATGCCCGCAGGGGCCGACCGTAGCAGCGGGGCGCCCGGTCTGCTGCTGCCAGGGCCTGCCCGGCGGATCGGGCGGTCGCGGTCGGACGGGACCGGACCCGGGCGGCCTGGCCGACCCCATGGCCCCAGCCTCTCGGGGCAATACGCCTAGGGAGCGGCGCGGCGCAGCGGGACGGCCAGTTCGGCGAGGGCGTGTTCCAGGGCGTGGAGGTGGGCGAGGACCGGTTCGGCGGCGGGCGCCGGGTGGGGCGCCGCGGCGGACACCGGGTCGCGGCGGACCGGTCCCGGCGCCGTGAGCGCCTCCACCGCCGCCTCCACGCGCCAGCACGCGGCGGCCAGACGTGCGTCGTGCGAGGCTTCCGGGTCGGCGGCGACGGCGGCGAGTCCGCGCACCTCGCGCGCGCAGTCGTCGAGCAGTGCGAGGACCTGCCGGGCCCGGTTCTTGCGCGCCCGCATGGGGCTGAACGGATGGACCAGCGGAGCGAGCGACATCCGGACCCTTGCGAGCATCGCCTCCAGCTCGGCCACGCGCGGCGCGGGGTCGGCGTCGCCGTCCCCGCCCAGTCGCGCGGCGGCCCGCGCCGTGCAGGCGTGCACACACCGCAGCGCCCGCTCGACCCATGCCTCGGTCACCGAGTGCGTACTGACCGGCAGCACGAACAGCACCGCGACCACGGCGCCGAGCGCCCCGATCGCGGTCTCACCGGCCCGCAGGGCCAGCAGCTCCGCGTCGAGCACGCCGAACAGCCCGTACAGCATGCTCGCCATCACGGTGACCGCGAGCATCATCCACGTGTACGAGACCGCGGCGGTATAGAAGATCACGAAGACGCTCACCGCGATGATCGCGGCGGTGGCGACGGGCTCTCCGCGCAGCGGAACGGCCACCAGGAAGCCGAGCACGATCCCGAGCACCGTGCCGAGCAACCGCCGGAACCCGCGTACGAGCGTCTCGCCCCGTGACGTCGTGTTCACGAAGACCCACCAGGTGGCGCCCACGGCCCAGTACCACCGCTGGTCGGACATCACCTGTCCTGCGGCCAGCGCGAGGGCGGCGCCTGTCGTCGCCTGCACGGCCTGCCGTGTCGTGATCCGTGCGAGCCCGGTGCCGCCGCCCGGCGGGGCCGCCACGGCGGCCGGGGCGGGCAGCCGCCGCTCGTAGCACCACAGGCCGAACCTGACGGCCGAGGACGCGGCCAGCGACAGCAGAACGGCGGCGTACAGTTCGGGCAGTCCGCCGGGGGTCGTCCGCAGGAACTGCGAGGCGAAGAACATCATGAACGCGAAGACCCCGAGCGAGTGCCCGCGCGGCCCCCAGCGCCGCGCGTACACTCCGGCGCCCACGACCGCCACGAACGCCAGGTCGCGGGCCGGCGGCGCGTCGTGCAGCACCGCCGCGAGCGCGAGCACCGGCAGTCCGACGACCGGCAGCAGCGCCGTCGTGACGGCCTGCCCGCGCACGGTCGGGTCGGCCACGGTGAACAGGGCGAGCAGCGCGGCCAGACCGCCCGTGACGGCGGCCACCAGCGAGTGCCCGGCGATTCCGCACAGCGTGACGGCGAAGCCGACGCCGAGCACACCGCGGCCCGCGAACCTCAGCCGCATCCGCCCCGGATCCGCCGCCACGAACGCCCTCTTCAGCAAGTCGCCCCTCCCGCTTTGTCTGCCGTCATCCGCACACATGAGAAAGGCGCCGCGGGGACCTCTCCGGTCCCGCAGCGCCATCGACGCATACATTTCAGCATTTTTGATAGCCATGGTTCAACACGGGCTCATATCACTGAGCCAATGGCTCAGCACCGTCCGTGGGGGAGCATCCACGGCAGAGCCAACGGACCAACAGCCCCGGCGCCGCCGCGGCCGACGGTGGCCGGCTATTTGACGGAGCCCTCCCAGTGCGCCCCGCCGTACTGGAAGCCGGGCTGCACCTCGACGTCGACCTGGCCCAGGTGGCCCTTCGGAATGTCGAAGGCGAACTCCGCGGAGACGGAGCGGCCGGGGGTGACGGTGCCCTCGTACATGCCGTTGATCGGATCGTCGAAGACCTGCTCCGCCTGGTCGCCGTCCTTGCCCGCCTTCACGTTCACCATGACCAGCGTGGCATCGAACGTCTTCTTCGTGCCGTTCTTGACGGTGATGCGCCACTTCACCGCCTGATTGCCGACCGTGTGTCCGACCGCGAACTGGGTGGGCTCGAACTTCCGGGGCTTGTCGACGGTGACCGTCAGGCCGTCCTTGTACCTGTGGGCTTGGCCCCACTTCGCCTCGTGCTTGCCGGGCGCCGCCTTCGCGGCCTCCCAGCCGCCCCGCACGGAAGGGCCCGCGGGGGCGACGAGGGCGCTCGACGAAGTCGAGCCCGCCACGGCTCCGACCAGGACACAGGCGCCGAGGATGACACCTGCTCCGTGATGCCGGCGAAAGTACCGCATGCCTCAATTGTGCGCTCGTGAAAAACACCGTCAAGGCGAGGGCGCCCGGCGGATCGACGTTCATGCCGAACAGGGACAAGCAGGTCTCAGCCCAGGCCCAGCTCCCATTCACCCAGCGGCGCGAAACACCGCTCCACGTCCGCGTGCGTGACCTCGGCAAGCGTGGCCGGGGACCAGGCGGGGTCGCGGTCCTTGTCGATGATCTGCGCGCGGACGCCCTCCGGCAGGTCGTGCGTGCGCAGCGCCGCACAGGACACGCGGTACTCCTGGTCGAGCACGTGCTCCAGCGAATCGAGCCAGGCCGCGCGACGCAGCGCCGAGAGGGTGACCTTGAGCGCCATGGGCGACTTGAGGAGCAGGGTCTGCGCCGCCTCCTTGGCCTCCGGCTCCCCGCAGGAGGAGAGCCGTTCGACGATCTCCTCGAGCGTGTCGGCGGCGTAGCAGGCATCGATCCACGACTGCCGCCCGGCCAGTTCTCCGTCCGGAGCCCGTGTGGCGTGCCAGGCCACTGCTTCCTCTGCGCTCATCCGGGTGAGGTCGTCGAGGAGTCGGGGCAGTGCCCGGGACGGCACGTAGTGGTCGGCCAGGCCGCACAGGATGGCGTCGGCCGCGCCGACCGCTCCACCGGTCAGGGCGAGGTGCGTGCCGAGCAGGCCGGGCGCGCGCGAGAGCAGATACGTGCCGCCGACGTCCGGCACGAAGCCGATGCCGACCTCCGGCATGGCCACTCGGGACCGCTCGGTCACGACGCGGAGCCCGCCGTGCGCGGAGAGCCCGACGCCACCGCCCATCACGATGCCGTCCATCACGGCGACGTACGGCTTCGGGTAGCGCGCGATACGGGAGTTGAGGGTGTACTCGGCGCGCCAGAACGCTTCCGAGGCGGTGCCGTCACCGCTGCGCGCGTCGTCGTGGAAGAGACGGATGTCGGCCCCGGCACACAGGCCCCGCTCCCCCGCGCCGGTCAGCACGACGGTCTCGACGGTGGGGTCGTGCTCCCACAGGTCGAGGGCGTCGGCGATGCGGGTCACCATGGGGTGGGTGAGGGCGTTGAGGGCCCGGGGCCGGTTGAGCGTGATGCGGGCGGCTCGTCCCTCGGTGGCGAGCAGCACGGGTTCGGCGTCGGCGGACAACGGTATTCCTTCCGTGATCACTGGTGCGGCACCGCCATCTCTATCACCGGTGTCGTACCATTACCCCCAGGGGTATACGAACCAAGGCTCTGGAGGGAGTCGTCGTGGAGCTTGACCTTGCCGGAGCCGAGCTGAAGGCCGTCCTCAACCGGCTGCGCCGGGCGCAGGGCCAGATCTCCGGGGTGATCCGGATGATCGAGGAGGGCCGGGACTGCGAGGACGTCGTCACGCAGCTCGCCGCCGCCTCGCGCGCCCTGGACCGGGCCGGTTTCTCGATCATCGCGACCGGACTCCAGCAGTGTCTCACCGACGGCGACACCGCAGGCGGCGAGGACCGCGAGGAGATGCGCACCCGACTGGAGAAGCTGTTCCTCTCGCTGGCCTGAGCAGCGCTCGCGCCCCACACCGACCCACACGGGAAACGACCCGCACAGGAAGCAGGTAAGACCATGGCCTACGACCGCACCGTGACCATGCGGGGAACCTTCGACGACGCCGTCAAGGCCGTCCGCGAGGCACTGGCCGAGCAGGGGTTCGGAGTCCTCACAGAGATCGACGTACAGGCGACGCTCAGGGCGAAGCTGGGGCACGAGATGGAGGACTACCTGATCCTCGGCGCCTGCAACCCGCCGCTGGCCCACCAGGCGCTCGAGGCGGACCGGTCCATCGGACTGCTGCTGCCGTGCAACGTGGTGGTGCGCAGCGACGGCGACCACATCACGGTCCAGGCGGTCGACCCGGGCACCATGGTCCAGCTCACCGGTCTGGACGCCATGAAGCCGGTCGCGCAGGAGGCCACGCGGCGCCTCGACGCCGCGCTCGCGTCCCTCACCGACGCCTGAGCGCGCCCTCCGGGCAGGCGCTCGGTGCCGCTACCGCGCGGCTTGCCGCAGCGCGTCGAGAACGGGCCGGATCAACGGGTGCTCGCCCGCCCCGCGGCGCACCGCCGCGAAGACCCGCCGCGTGGGGGCCACCCCGTCGATCGGCCGGACCGCCACACCCGCCAGCTCCACACCGCGCAGCGCCGAGCGCGGCACGAGCGCCACACCGGCGCCCGCCGACGCCAGGGCCACGACCGCCCTGAAGTCGTCGGACGAGTGGTCGAACTGGGGCGGGAAACCGGCGTTCTCGCAGGCGAGGACGACCACGTCGTGGCACGGGTTGCCGGGGTAGGGGCCGATCCAGGTGTCCTTGGCGAGGTCGGCGAGCGGCACCCGGTCGGCGCCCGCGAGCCGGTGGCCGGTCGGCAGGACCGCGTCGAACGGCTCCGCGTACAGCGGCACCCGGGTGATCCGGTCGTCGTCGGCGCCGGGCGCGCCCCGGTACTCGACGGCGACCGCCACGTCGATCCGCCGGTCGAGCAGCATCGGCAGGCTCGCGTCGCCCTCGGCGTCGTGGACGCGGACCCGGATGCCGGGCGCGGTGCGCGCCAGGTGGGCGAGGGCCGGGCCGACGACCAGGCCGATGCCGGTCGCGAAGGAAGCCAGCGTCACGGTGCCCGCCTCGCCGGTGCTGTACGCGGCGAGCTCGGCCTCGGCCCGCTCCAGCTGAGCCAGGACGGCGTTGGTGTGGGCGAGCAGGATCTCGCCCGCCGCGGTGAGGCGCACACCCTTGGCTCCCCGCTCGACCAGCTTGTGGCCGGTCTCCTGCTCCAGGGCCGTGAGCTGCTGGGAGACGGCGGACGGGGTGAGGTAGAGCGCGGCGGCAGCAGCGGTGACCGTGCGGTGGTCGGCCACCGCACGGAGGATGTGCAGCCGTCGCGCTTCGATCATGCGACCGATTGTCCCAAACCGGTCGAACCGAGCTCCGCGCGGGCCGCCACGAAGGCGTCGACCGCACGGTTGACGTCCTCGGTGGAGTGCGCGGCGGAGAGCTGGACGCGGATGCGCGCCTGGCCCTGCGGCACCACCGGGTAGGAGAAACCGATCACGTACACGCCGCGCTCCAGGAGCAGCTCGGCCATGCGGGCGGCCACCGCCGCGTCGCCGATCATGACCGGCGCGATGGCGTGGTCGCCGGGGAGGATGTCGAAGCCCTCCTCGGTCATCCGGCTGCGGAACAGCCTGGTGTTGGCCGCGAGGCGCTCGCGCAGGTCACCGGCGGACTCCAGGAGGTCGAGGACCTTCAGGGAGGCCGCGGCGATGACCGGGGCGAGGCTGTTGGAGAACAAGTACGGGCGCGAGCGCTGGCGCAGCAGCGCGACGATCTCGGCGCGGGCGGCGACGTAGCCGCCGGAGGCGCCGCCGAGGGCCTTGCCGAGGGTGCCGGTGACGATGTCGACACGGTCCATGACGCCGTGCAGCTCGGGGGTGCCGCGGCCGCCGGGACCGACGAAGCCGACCGCGTGCGAGTCGTCGACCATGACCATGGCGCCGTACCGCTCGGCGAGGTCGCAGATGTCGGCCAGCGGCGCCACGTAGCCGTCCATGGAGAAGACGCCGTCGGTGACGACCAGCTTGCGGCGGGCCCCGGACGCGGCCTTGAGCTGGTTCTCCAGGTCGGCCATGTCGCGGTTGGCGTAACGGTAGCGCTGGGCCTTGGACAGGCGGATGCCGTCGATGATCGAGGCGTGGTTGAGGGCGTCGGAGATCACCGCGTCCTCGGCGCCGAGCAGCGTCTCGAAGACACCGCCGTTGGCGTCGAAGCAGGACGAGTAGAGGATCGTGTCCTCCTGGCCGAGGAACGCGGACAGCCGCCCCTCCAGCTCCTTGTGCACCTCCTGCGTGCCGCAGATGAAGCGCACCGACGCCATGCCGTAGCCCCAGCGGTCCAGGGCGGCGTGGCCCGCGGCGATGACGTCGGGGTGGTCGGCCAGGCCGAGGTAGTTGTTGGCGCAGAAGTTGAGCACCTCGCCGGGGCGGCCGCCGGCGGTGACGTCGACGGTGGCCGACTGGGGGGTGCCGATGACCCGCTCGGGCTTGTCGAGTCCCGCCGCGACGATCTCGTCGAGGGTGGCGCGGATGTCAGCGCGTACGTTGTCGAACATGGCGAAAGTCCTTCTCGGGGTGGGAGGTCCGGCGCTGCGGGTCAGACGGTCCAGTCGAGGATGACCTTGCCGCCGCGGCCGCTCGCCGCGTCGTCGAAGGCCGCCTCGAAGTCGGTGTACGCGTACCTGCCGGTGATGACCGGGGCGAGGTCGAGTCCGCCTTCGAGCAGGACCGACATCGCGTACCAGGTCTCGAACATCTCGCGGCCGTAGATGCCCTTGATGGTGATCATCGAGGTGACGATCCGCGCCCAGTCGACGGCGAACTCCTCGGACGGCAGGCCGAGCATGGCGATCTTCCCGCCGTGGGTCATGTTGGCGAGCATGTCGCGCAGGGCGGCCGGGTTGCCGGACATCTCCAGGCCGACGTCGAAGCCTTCGCGCAGGCCGAGTTCGCGCTGCCCGTCGGCGATGGTCCGCCTGCCGACGTTCAGGGCGAGGCTCACGCCCACCTTGCGGGCCAGCTCCAGGCGCTCCTCGCTGACGTCCGTGACGACGACGTTGCGGGCGCCCGCGTGCTTCGCCACGGCGGCCGCCATGAGACCGATCGGGCCGGCGCCGGTGACGAGGACGTCCTCGCCGACGAGCGGGAACGACAGCGCGGTGTGCACGGCGTTGCCGAACGGGTCGAAGATCGCGGCCACGTCGGGGTCGACGGGTACGCGGTGCACCCATACGTTGGACGCGGGCAGCGCCACGTACTCGGCGAACGCGCCGTCGCGCCCGACGCCGAGGCCGACGGTCGCGCGGCACAAGTGGCGCCTTCCGGCGAGGCAGTTGCGGCACTTGCCGCACACCAGGTGGCCTTCGCCGCTGACCGTGTCGCCGACGGCGATGTCGGTGACGGCGCGGCCGGTCTCCACGACCTCGCCGACGAACTCGTGCCCCACGACGAGCGGAGCCTTGACGGCCGACTGCGCCCAGCCGTCCCAGCTGCGGATGTGCAGGTCGGTGCCGCAGATCCCGGTCCGGGTCACCTTGATCAGTACGTCGCCGGGGCCGATGGACGGCTCGGGCACGTCCGTGAGCCACAGGCCGGGGGCGGCCTTCTCCTTGACCAGTGCCTTCAACGGCTCGGCTCCTGTCGTCGCGCACGCGGGCAGGGCGCGACGAAGCAGGGCACGGCCCGGTGCGGAAAATGGTGGAAACGGCGGCCGAACACCGCCGCCACCGAGGACTCTCGCGCACACCGGCGCCTGAGGTCCATCGAGGATTTCTTAACCGCGCCCGCAGCTTTCCTACAGGCCGGGTCCCTTCCGGCCGGCCGGGGCCGCCGGGAGTCGGGCGGGCCCGTCGTGGGTCATGTGCGGGCCCCGTGGCCGGAGGGCGCCGGTGCGTGCGCGAGCAGATGCCGTACGAGCGTCAGCAGGGTCTCGATGCCGGAGCTGGAGATACGGGCGTCGCAGCGGACCACCGGGACCTGCGGGTCGAGGTCGATGGCGGCGCGCACTTCTTCCGGCTCGTAGCGGTAGGCGCCGTCGAACTCGTTGACGGCCACCACGAAACCCATGCCGCGTTCCTCGAAGAAGTCCACGGCCGCGAAGCAGTCCTCAAGGCGCCGGGTGTCGGCGAGGATGACCGCCCCCAGCGCGCCTTCGGACAGCTCGTCCCACATGAACCAGAACCGCTCCTGGCCGGGCGTGCCGAACAGGTAGAGCACGTGTTCGGGGTCGAGCGTGATGCGCCCGAAGTCCATGGCGACGGTGGTCTCGACCTTGTTCTCGATGCCGTCGAGGTCGTCGGTCGCCGCGCTGACCGTGGTGAGCAGCTCCTCCGTGCTCAGCGGGGCGATTTCGCTGACCGCGCCGACGAAGGTCGTCTTGCCGACCCCGAACCCGCCCGCGACCAAGATCTTCAGCGCGGTGGGGAAGATGTCAGAGCTGTCGTCGTAGTCCATCGAGCACAGCCTCCAGTAGGGACCGGTCAGTGGGGTTGTCGTGGAGCATGGGGGGCTTGGTGGTGACCGCCCCGCAGTCGACGAGGTCGGAGAGCAGGACCTTGGCGACGGCGGCGGGCAGCCCCAGGTTTCCGGCGATCTCCGCCACCGTCGTCGGGTCTTCGCACAGGTCGAGGGCCTGCGCGTGCTCGGGGCCGAGATAGCCGAGGGGGGTCGTCCCGGTGGCCATGACCAGGGTGAGCAGGTCCATCGCCGTGCTCGGTCTGGTCCGCCCGTTGCTGATGGTGTACGGACGGACGAGGCGGCCCGCCGCGCTGTCGAGCCAGGGCCCGTCCTGGCCGGTCATCACCGTCAATTCCTCATCGCCGTGGGCTCGGCGGCGGGCTGCCGGGGCGCGGTGACCAGGTAGGGGCGCACGCTCTTGACGAGCATCGCCATCTCGTAGCCGAGCACGGCGGCGTCGGCCTCCCGCCCGGCGAGCACGGCGAGACAGGTGCCGGAGCCCGCGGTCGACACGAACAACAGGGTCGAGTCGAGTTCGACGACGACCTGGCGCACGTCGCCGCCGTCGCCGAACCGGACGCCCGCGCTGCGGCCGAGCGAGTAGAGCCCTGACGCCAGGGCTGCCATGTGGTCGGCGCTGTCGGTGTCGAGCCCGTGCACGGATTTCACCAGGCCGTCGGAGGAGAGCAGCACGGCGCTGCGGGTGTGCGGCACGCGCTGTACGAGGCCGCTCATCAGCCAGTCGAGATCGGACACATGGCCCGTCGGCAGATCGCTCGCCATGGGGGATCGACTCCTTGTTGGACTGCTGCGTGGGTGGCTGGTGCTGGTCAAACGGACGGCCGAAGCGCCGGTCCGGAGGCTGGCGCCGTGGCCGGCCCGGGGTTCGGCGAGGTTCATCCGGCACCGCCCTGGTCGGTTCGGCCCCCGCCGTGACCCGGGGAGTGACGCTCGCCGTGGTCGTCGCGGGAGTGCTCCGGGGGGACGGCGCGCGGTTCGGCCGCCTCGGCGAGGGTGATGCCGCGCTGGAACGCCGCCATGAGTCCGGGGTCGTGCCCGGCCGGTTCCGCGGCGGCGTCGGCGTCCGGTTTGGCCGGGCCCCCGCGCAGTTGGGGCGCCAGGTGCTCCTGGGCCCTGCGGCGCGGCAGCCGCGGGCGGCCCATGGTGCCGCGCACCGCGTCGCCGCGCGGCGCGGTCGGGTCGTCGGGGTTCTCCGGGCGGGCACGGTCCGCGGAGCGGATGCCGGGCAGGGCGTCGGCGGGGGTGGGGCGCCCGTCGCCCGCGGTGCGCTGCGGGAGGGGGGCCGGGGCGGGCGCGGCCGGGCCGGGGGCGACCGGAC
>NZ_JAPHNL010000088.1 GCF_026274175.1 Streptomyces beihaiensis | reverse complement strand
CGGCCACGCCGCCCTCGAAACGGCGCGCCGGGGCCTGGCCGGTGCCCTCGTCGAGCTGCGCGGCGCCGCCGACACCGCGGCCGGGGAGTGGTGGCAGCGCGCCCTGCCCGAGGAGCGGGTCGTCGCCGCCGAGCGCAGCGGGCACCGCACGCTCGCGGCGACGATCCTGCGGCAGACACCCCGGACAGGAGCGGCTGTCGTCGGCGACACTGGAAGCAGCGGCGTGGGCGGGCCGATCCGCCCCCGCGCACAGGCAGCACGGCGAGCACAGCGGCCGGTCGCGGCGGACGCGGCCCGGAGAGGTCCGGTCAGGCAGGTATGAGTACGCAGCAAGGCGCGGAAGCGGTGGCACCGCCGTCCGACACCGTGGCATCGGTCGTACGGCAGTGGCGCCTGGTCAGTCCGGGCCTCGACACCGGGCCCATGGAGATCATCGGCCGGATCAACCGGTGCGCGGCGCTGCTCCAGCAGGCGGAGGACGCGCCGCTGCGGCACGCCGGTCTGACCCGCCCGGAGTTCGACCTGCTCGGCACCCTGCGCCGCACCGGACGCGAGCTCACCCCCGGCGACCTGGCCCGCGAGACGTTCTCCTCCGGCGCCGCCGTCACCAAGCGGCTCAAGCAGCTCGAGGGGCGTGGGCTCGTCGCCCGCCGCGGCGACACCCGCGACCGGCGCGTGGCCCACCTGAGCCTCACCGACGAGGGCCGCGCCCTGGTCGACGAGATCCTTCCGGGCCAGCTGGCCTACGAGGCCCGGGTCCTGTCCGGCCTCGCCGACGGCCGGGACGCCGAACTGAGCGTCCTCCTGGCCGAGTTGCTGGCCCAGCTGGAGGGACGCCTCGGCGGCTCCCGGCGCGCGTGACCTGTCCACGCGTACCTGTCCGCCCGTGACGTGCCGTGCTGACGCGGCTCAGCCGCCGGCGAAGTCCGGGATCTGCGGCGCCATCGCCTTCTCCGTGACGTGCGCCGTCACCACCGCGTTGATCTCCTCCGGCGACAGATACGCGTCCGTCATCTCGAAGTCCTTGAGCGTGGCGGGACGGTTGCGCTGGAACCCGGTGCGGACGAAATCGTGGCCCGCCGTCGCGTTGAGTCCCCAGAGCGCCGCCGTCCGCAGCCGCGCCGTCAGCGTCCGCATCGCGCCCAGGTGGTAGCCGCGCGCCACGATCTGGGCGGGCAGCCCCGTCAGCTCCACCCCCGCCGGTTTCGACACGGCCTGCGCGCCGCCCAGGTCGACGACGAGCCCCAGGTCCTTGTGCCGGTACGGCTGAAGCGGCGTGCCCCGCATGGCGGCGAGCACGTTGCGCGCCGCCGCCCACCCCTGCCGCATCGCGTGCTGCGCGGTCGGCGGGCAGACCGCGTCGGCGCTCACCGTGATGTCCGGCACGGCCGCCGCGTCACCGAGTGCGAACACGCCGTCCATGCCCGGCACGGTCAGCTCCGGTGTCACGACGAGCCGGCCGCGCACGGTCTCCGCGTCGAGCGTGGCCACGAGCGGACTCGGCGCGACACCGGCCGTCCAGATCAGCGTGTGGCAGGGCAGTTCACGCCCGTCGGTGAGGGTGACCGTGTCCTCCGTGACCTCGGCCACCGACACCCCGAGCGAGATGTGCAGGCCACGCCGTTGGAGGATTCCCATCGCCTTGTCGCCCAGCCGCTCGCCCAGCTCCGGCATGAGCCTGGGCGCCACGTCGACCAGGTGCCACTCGATCCCCCGCGGGTCGAGGCCCGGGTACCGGCGCGCCGCCGCGTTCGTCATGCTCTGCAGATACGCCGCCGTCTCGGTGCCCGCGTAGCCGCCGCCCACCACGACGAACCGAAGCCGCGCCGCCCGCTCGGCCGGATCCGAGCTGGCCGCCGCCAGGTCCAGCTGGGCGATCACGTGGTCGCGGACCCAGGCCGCCTCGGCGAGCGTCTTCATCCCGACCGCGTGCTGGTCGATGCCCGGGATGTCGAACTCCCGGGTCACGCTGCCGGGAGTCAGCACCAGATGGTCGTAGCGCTCCACCAGCGTCTCGCCGTTGATCTTCCGCACGACGACGGCCTTCGCCCTCGGGTCGACGCCGATCGCGCCGCCCGGGACGATGCCCGTGCGCCGCAGCATCCGGCGCAGTGGCACCGCCACCGCCTGCGGAGTCAGCACACCGGCCGCGACGTGCGGCAGCAACGGCAGATACAGCTGGTGGTCGTACGGGGTGACCAGCTTCAGGACGGCCTCGCCCGAACCCAGTTCCCGCTCCAGGCGGTGGGCGCACTCCATCCCGGCGAAGCCGCCGCCGATGATCAGGATCCGGGGCACGGTCGAGGTGCGGGAAACGCTGCTCGTGCTCATCTCGGCACTCTCCTGGGCTTCCTGAACTTCCTGGGCTTGCGGGGTTTGCGGGGGCTTTCCTGGGCTGTCCTGAGCGCGTTGTGCCACCGGTGTGACAGGTAACGGGTCACGGGTAACCGGCCGGCGGCCGCGTATGCCCGGTTTCCGTGCCCAGTGCCATGCTCCGCCGCGTCCCGGGCCCCCGCACGTCGGCGGCGTACGGGACCGTGACGGCGGGCGGCCTCAGATGCCCGGCCGATAGCGGATCGGATGCCCCTCGGGGACCTCCACAAGCACGATCTCGTGACCGTCCGGGTCGGCGACCCACATCTCGACCAGGCCCCACGGCTCCCTGACCGGTTCCCGCACCACCGCCACCCCCCGCGCCACCAGCTCGTCACGGGCCGCCCGCACATCGGCCACCTGCAACCACAACCTCAGGTGCGGCGCAACCGGGCCCTCGGCCCGCCCCGACACCTCCAGGAACCCGCCGCCCAGGAAATAGACGGTGCCCCGCTCGGGGCCGGTGCCGAACTCCCGGTACACGGCGAGGCCGAGCGCCTGCCCGTAGAACTCCCGCGACCGCTCCGGGTCGCGCGGCCTGATGAGGACCCTGCTGCTCAGTACGTGAACCATGGCGACGCACCCTACGACGACCGGGTTAACCTCGACGGCGCCGACAGGCCGACGCCCGTACGAGATCGGAGATCGCCCATGACCGCTGCCCTCAGCTTCCGTGACGCCGTCCCGGCGGACACGGACGTGCTCGTCGCCCTCATCGAGTCGGCCTACCGGGGCGACGACAGCCGGAAGGGATGGACCACGGAAGCGGACATCCTGGAGGGGCAGCGCACCGACCCGCAGGGCGTTCTGGACGTCATCAAGGGGTCCGACAGCCGCCTGCTCACGGTCGAGCGGGACGGCGCCGTCGTCGCCTGCTGCCAGCTGGAACACCGGGGCGACCACGCGTACTTCGGCATGTTCGCGGTCAGCCCGGCGCTGCAGGGCGCAGGGCTGGGCAAGGTGATCATCGCGGAGGCCGAGCGCACGGCGCGCGAGACCTGGGGTGTGCGCGAGATGCGGATGACCGTCATCTCCGTACGCGAGGACCTCATCGCCTGGTACGAACGGCGCGGCTACCGCCGCACGGGGGAGATGAGCCCCTTCCCGTACGGTGACGAGCGCTTCGGCGTTCCGCAGCGCCCGGACCTGCAGTTCGAACTTCTGGTCAAGCCGTTGCCGTGACTCGGGAGGCGGGCCGTCCGGGCCGTTCAGACGATGAGGCGGTCAGGCGGTCAGGCGGGCGGTGTGCCGGATCTGCGGGTAGTCCGTGGTCGCGCCGTCGAGTCCGAGCGCCCGTACGAGCCTGAGGTCGTCCTGGGTGTTCACGACCCAGCCGATGATGCGCAGGTCGGCCTTGCGGGCGTGCTCGACGATCTCCTGTGTCAACCGGCGAATGTTGAGGACGAGTGTCGTGGAGCCCACGGCGACGGCCCGCTCCACCACATCCGTGCCGTACCGGCTGGCCACCAGCGCCGTGCGCACGCCCGGCACGAGCCGCGCGATCTCGGCGACGGCCGTGTCGTGGAACGAGATCACCTCGACCCGGTGCACGAGGTCGCGCCGGATCATCACCTCCGCGAGGGCGTGCGCCGCCGCCGTGTCCTTGATCTCCGCCTGCAACGGCGCGTCGACCGCGTCCACGACCTCCTCGAAGACCGGCACCCGCTCGCCGCACCCGGCGTCGAGCGTACGCAGCTCGGAGAGGGTGTGCTCGGCGATGGGGCCGTGTCCGTCGGTGGTGCGGTCCACGTCGGCGTCGTGCATGACGACGAGCGCACCGTCCTTGCTCAGATGCAGATCGAGCTCGATGACGTCGAGGCCCGCGCGTTGCGCGGCCAGGAAGGACCGAAGGGTGTTCTCGGGCTCGACGCCCATGACTCCGCGATGCCCGATGGTGAGGAAGTTCAAGGTCGTCTCGCTTCCGTCGACAGCGGCTCCGCCGACGCGCGCGGGCGCCGACTCTCGCAGCCTAACGGGCCGTGAGCACAGGGGAGGCTGGTACGCGCGGGGGCGCGGCCGCGCCCGCCCGGCTGCTCACGATCCCGAGCAGAAGCCCGGTGATCACGGCGGCGACGACCACGGCGCGGGTGCTCATCGCCGACCCCCCTGGCAGTCTCGGGACAGGAACACGCACACGGACACGCACACGGACACGGACGCGCATGCGGGTACGGACACAGCCCGTCATACCGCCCCACGCCCCGTCGGCGCGAGCCCGTGCCACTCGCACGTGGGCGAGTCGTTCTGACGGTTGACAGTTCGAGGCCGCACCGCTGGTCAGGGTCGCGGTCCGGCGTCTCGTCCGGGTGTCGGCACGAATCCCGGCCCGGCTTCGGATCCGGCTCCCGACCGGGCCCCTGGTCCCGGTGCGGGATGGATTCCGGCGGTGCTTCTGGTACGGCCTCGGCCGGCGGTCCAGCCCGGCCGTCGGGCCGAAAGGCCGGTTCGGTTCACGGCTGGGCTTTCGGCCCGGCGCTAGGACGGCGTACTCGTCTCGCTCCTGGTCCTGCCGGGTCCCGGCGCCGGGCTCGGTCTTGGCCCTGGCCCTGGCCTCCCCCCTGGTCCTATGCAGACTGCTGATCGTGGCCCTGGCCCTGGACCGGGTCTGGCATTTGGTCCCGTTCCTGGTTTGGAATCCGGCGTGAGGGCCACGTCCTGGGCGCTGAGGTCGACGGCGTCCCCGGACGCGGTGCCGACCGCGAGTTCGGCGATGCCCGTGGGCTGGGTGATCAGCGCCTCGATGCGGCCGCCGTCCCGCAGCCGTCACCACCCGCTCTCGCGTGCCGCGGGGCGCAACGGCGCGCCGTCGCCGTCGACTTCCTCACCGCCACGCACTGCCGCTGGTTCCTGGAGCAGTACCTCGGCCCCGACGGGGACCCCGCCCACCCGTGGGTGTCACCGCTGCCCGCCGACGACCTGAGCGGCCTGCCGCCCGCGCACATCGTCACCGCGGGGTGCGACCCGCTCCGCGACGAGTGTCACGCGTACGCGAACGCCTTGCGCACATCCGGAGTTCCGGTGGACGAAAGGGACTTCCCGGGCATGTTCCACGGCTTCTTCGGCTTCCCCGAACTTCTGGACTACGCGCGGCGAGCGCACGCGAATGTGGCGGAGGTCATCGTTTCAACCGTGCGAGACAGGAAAAACGACGGCTAAGGCAGGGGTTGCGCCGAATAATTTCCTGAGGCTCCCCTTGTGAGAGAGAACCTTGCACGCCTACGGTGGCCTTACGCGAGGTTCTCCCGTGGAGGATGGGACATGACGGAAATTCTTGTGCAGGCTGGCGTGGAGGGCAATATTCCTTCGGCCGGGACGGTGGGCGACAGGGTGGTGGAGCACCCGGCCTGGCCGGTGCTCAAGGACGCCGTCGAGCAGATACGCGGCTGGCAGAGCGCGGACGGCTCCATCGACCTCCGGGCCGAGGCCGCTCCCGCGCGCCGCGCCGTCGCGGCGGCCGTGGAGCGGGTCATCTCCGCCGTCGAGCGGCTCGCCCCGCTGCTGCCGCACGACGCGGCGTACCACGAGGCACTCGTACGCGACCTGCGCCGCTGGTCCGATGACGGTTTCGGCGTGCCGGACTTCCTGGACTCCCTGCTCGCCTTCCAGCCCGCCGCACGGCGTGAGGACGGCCTCCAGCACCTGGTCGTCTTCCCGATGTACACGCAGAACGGCAACCCGGACCGCAACCTGGAAGCCCTGGTCCTGCGCATGGTCTGGCCCGACTGGCTGGCCGAGCTCGAAGCCACCCGCTACGACAACCCGCTGTTCTGCGGCATCACGTTCGAGGACTTCACCTCCGGCTACGACACGAACTCCGCGGTCCTCTTCCCCGAGACCATCGCCGTGCGCGAGGCGCCCGAGCGCTTCTCCTGGGGCGGCATCTTCTGTGACCGCGAGGCCGCGCGCTTCCGCCGCGTCTCGAAGGCCGCCGTGGACGTCCTCGGGCTCGAACTGCCCGACGACATCCAGGAGATGATCGGCGACCAGGAGCGCTGCCAGCAGGCGTTCGTGCTGTGGGACATGATCCACGACCGCACGCACAGCCACGGCGACCTGCCGTTCGACCCGTTCATGATCAAGCAGCGCCAGCCGTTCTGGATGTACGGGCTCGAAGAGCTGCGCTGCGACCTCACCGCCTTCAAGGAGGCCGTGAAGCTGGGGGCCGAGGGCGTCGCCCAGGGCCGTGACGTCCAGTACGCCGTGCTCTTCGACCGGATGTTCCGCTTCCCGGTCACCGGCGACCGCGTGAAGAACTACGACGGCCTCGGCGGCCAGCTGCTCTTCGCCTACCTGCACCAGCACGACGTGGTGCGCTGGACCGACAACAAGCTGCACATCGACTTCGAGCGCGCGCCCGAGGTGACCAACCAGCTCTGCGCCGAGATCGAGAAGCTGTACCGGGACGGCATCGACCGGCCCAAGCTGGTCCACTGGTTCGCCGCGTACGAGCTGGTCTCCACGTACCTCTCCCCGCATCCGGGCTCGCGCTGGGCCAAGGGTCCTGACGCCCTCGACGTCTCGAAGCCGCCGCGCAAGCTGGTCGACGACGTGCTTGCGGACGAGTTTCCGCTCAGCATGTTCTATGAGGCCCTTGCCAAGAAGCTGAAGAAGACCATCGCCTCGACCAAGGGGATCACCGCGACGAGCAGCGCGCAGGTGGCCGCGTGAGCCAGAGCCGACCGCAGGAGGCGACCGTCATGACCGAGACCAACGGGACCAGGGACAGGCTGGGCGGTGCCGTGATCGCGGTCGCCGGGGCGGCCGGTCCGGCCGGCCGCGCCGCACTCAAGCGGCTCGCCGAGGCAGGGGCCACCGTCATCGGCTGCGACGCGGACGCCGAACGCCTCGCCCAGGCCGTCGACGAGGCACGCTACGCGCACGGCGGAGCCACCGTCATCGGCGACACCGTCGACCTGCTCGACCTGCAGGCGACCCGCGACTGGGCGAGCCGCGTCGAGAAGGACTTCGGGCGCGTCGACGGACTCGTCCACCTCGTGGGCGGCTGGCGCGGCAGCGCCACCTTCGGCGAGACCGACCTGGCCGACTGGGACCTGCTCGAGAAGCTGCTCATCCGCACCGTGCAGCACACCTCGCTCGCCTTCCACGAGGGCCTGTGCCGCAGCGACCGCGGCCGCTACGTCCTCATCAGCGCCGCGGGCGCCTCCAAGCCGACCGCGGGCAACGCCGCGTACGCCGCGTCGAAGGCCGCGGCCGAGGCGTGGACGCTCGCCCTCGGTGACGCCTTCCGCAAGGCGGGGGGCGATGCGGGGCCGCAGCAGGCGGCTGCGATCCTGGTGGTCAAGGCGCTGGTGCACGACGCGATGCGCGCCGAACGCCCCAACGCGAAGTTCGCGGGCTTCACGGACGTCAAGGAGTTGGCCGAGGCCATCGTCGGCGTCTGGGACCGGCCCGCCGCCGAAGTGAACGGGACCCGCCTGTGGCTGACCGCGAAGCCGTGAATCCTCCCAGAACCGACGCCCGCAGGCACCATGACCCCACGGTCAGAGGGTTCGCCAGCGACAACTACGCGGGCGCCCACCCGGAGGTGATGGCGGCCCTCGCCCTCGCCAACGGCGGCCACCAGGTCGCCTACGGCGAGGACGAGTACACCGACCACCTCCAGCAGGTGGTCCGCGGCCACTTCGGCCCGACCGCCGAGGCGTTCCCCGTCTTCAACGGAACCGGCGCCAACGTCGTCGCGCTCCAGGCGGTCACCGACCGCTGGGGCGCGGTGATCTGCGCCGAGTCCGCGCACATCAACGTCGACGAGTGCGGCGCCCCCGAGCGCGTGGGCGGCCTCAAGCTGCTCACCGTGCCCACGCCGCACGGCAAGCTCACCCCCGAGCTGATCGACCGGGAGGCGTACGGCTGGGACGACGAGCACCGCGCGATGCCGCAGGTCGTCTCGATCACCCAGTCCACCGAACTGGGCACGCTGTACACGCCCGACGAGATCCGCGCGATCGTCGACCACGCCCACGAGCGGGGCATGAAGGTGCACCTCGACGGCTCGCGCATAGCCAACGCGGCCGCGTCCCTGGACGTACCGATGCGTACGTTCACCAACGCGGTCGGCGTCGACCTGCTCTCGCTCGGCGGCACGAAGAACGGAGCGCTGTTCGGCGAGGCGGTCGTCGTCATCAACCAGGACGCGGTGCGTCACATGAGGCATCTGCGCAAGCTGTCCATGCAGCTCGCCTCCAAGATGCGTTTTGTGTCGGTCCAGTTGGAGGCGCTGCTGGCCAAGGATCTGTGGCTGCGCAACGCCAGGCACGCCAATGAGATGGCGCAGCGCCTGGCCGAGGGCGTACGGGCCGTCGACGGCGTCGAGATCCTCCACCCGGTCCAGGCCAACGGCGTCTTCGCCCGGCTGCCGCACGACGTCTCCGAGCGGCTGATGAAGAAGTACCGCTTCTACTTCTGGGACGAGGCCGCGGGCGACGTGCGGTGGATGTGCGCGTTCGACACCCGCGAGGAGGACGTCGACGGTTTCGTCGCGGCCCTCAAGGAGGAGATGGCGCGCTGAGCCCGACCGCCCGAGCATGCATAGGTATGCGATTAACCGTAAAGTCATTGACTGAAGGTCGATCGCATACCTAAGCTCGCGCGCTATGGAGCTGATCCAGCAAAACCCCGATCTTTCCGCGTACTTGGCGGCCGACGACGTCATCGACCATCACCATCCGCTGGTACGGGAGACGGCCGCGCGCCTCGCCGAGAAATCCGACGACTCATACGCATACGCTCGCGCGGCCTTCGAGTACGTCCGCGACGCCATCGCGCACTCCGCCGACAGCGGCGATCTCCGTGTCACCTGGCGGGCCTCCGACGTCCTGGCGAAGGGCACCGGTATCTGTCACGCCAAGGCGCACGCCCTGGCCGCTCTCCTGCGTGCCGAGGACATCCCCACCGCGCTGTGCTACCAGCGGCTCACGTACGACGCGGGGGCGGGTTGGTGCGTCCACGGTCTGGTCGCCGTGCGGCTGCGCGGCTCATGGCACCGGCAGGACTGCCGCGGCAACAAGCCCGGCGTCGACGCGCGGTTCTCGCTCGACGGTGAGCGGCTGGCCTGGGTGCCTGATCCAAAGTGTAATGAGGTGGACTATCCGGTACTGTTCGATGCACCGCATCCGGTGGTGCTCGATGTCCTGCGCGGCGCGCCGGACCGCCCGTACCTCTGGGAGCACCTACCGGACGCGCTCCCGCTGTGACCCGTACCCACCAGGCAGGCCATGTCTCTTCAGCTCACCGTCGCCGACGACGTCCGCGCCCTCGCCCCGGGCTTCCACCACATCGCCATCGAGGCGTACGGGCTGGTCAACACCGCCAGTACGGACGACAGCTCGGCCCTCCTCGACGACGCCACGCGGCGCCTGGCCGCCCGCCTCGACGGGCGCGCCCCGCACGAGGACCCGCACATGGCGGCGTGGCGCGAGACCTACGCCGCGTTCGGCGCCAAGCCCAACCGCACCCGTAACTCCGCGGAGGCGTTGGCCAAGAGGGCCCTGGCCGACAGCGGTCTGCCGCGCGTCAACACGCTCGTCGACGTCTACAACGCGATCAGCGTGGCCCGTCTGATCCCGGTCGGCGGCGAGGACCTCGACCGCGTCACGGGCGGCATGCGGCTCATCAGGGCCACCGGTGACGAGGACTTCGCGACCGTCGTCTCCGGCGAGCCGGCCGTCGAGCACCCGGAACCCGGTGAGGTCGTCTGGTGCGACGGCGAAGGCGTCACCTGCCGCCGCTGGAACTGGCGTCAGGGCACCCGCACCCGGCTCACCGGCACCTCCGTGAACGCCCTCTTCGTCCTCGAAGGGATGGGAGCGCAAGCGGACCTGGAGGCGGCGGGAACCGAACTGGCCGAGCTGCTGGAGAAGTTCAGCCCCGGCGCCCGGATCACCCTCCACCCCGCGGCCTGAACCTCAGCGCGCCTCGGCGGCGTTGAGCTGCTCCGGCGTGGGGGCCGTGCCGCCGAGGTGGGCCGGCATCCACCAGGTGTCGTCCGGCCCCTTGGGGCGCACCGGATACGCGCGCTGGGCCGCCTCGAGCAGCTCCTGCACGCGCTCGCGCAGCCGCCGCGTGATCGCCCCGGCGTACTGGTCGCGGGGCGCCTCCACGGCCTCGCCCACCCGGATCGTGACCGGGATGTGCTGCCGCTTGAAGTTGCGCGGCCGGCCCTTGGTCCACAGGCGCTGCGTACCCCACAGGGCCATCGGGATCAGCGGCACCCCGGCCTCCTGGGCCAGGCGCACAGCACCGGTCTTGAAGCTCTTGAGGGTGAACGACTCCGAGATCGTCGCCTCGGGGAACACCCCGACCACCTCGCCCGAGCGCAGCGACCGCAGGGCGTGCTGGTAGGCGTGCTCGCCCTGGGCGCGGTCCACCGGGATGTGCTTCATGCTGCGCATCAGCGGACCGGAGATCTTGTGCCGGAAGACCGAGTCCTTGGCCATGAAACGGACCAGACGCTTCTGCGGCAGGGCAGCGAGACCGTCGAAGATGAAGTCCAGGTAGCTGATGTGGTTGCTGACCAGGACGGCACCGCCCGAGCGCGGAATGTTCTCCGAGCCCTTGCAGTCGATCTTCAGGTCGAGCGCCTTGAACATCGTGCGGGCGACGCCGATGACCGGGCGGTAGACGAGCTCTGCCATGGAGGGGGAGGACCCTTCTTAAGTGCCCGGGACCGTCCCTGCCGACGGGCGGAGGAAACGCTCACCGGGCGGTAAGTTACGCAGCCGTAGGTTTTCCGGCTTGCGCAGATCGTGCCCCATGAACGGCCGAGTGGCCAGTCCTGGTTCCCGCAGCGCGCGAGATCCTTGTCACGTGGAGAGTGTGTCAGAACGTGCGCGGAGGGCGGGAACGGGAATGAGGGAGGACGCCCGGGCGCTGTACGAAGCGTACTCGGGGCCATGTCGACGGGGCCGTGAACGTGCCGTACGGGACGAGGGAGGATCCGCGTGAGCGGGGACGGAGCGACGCTGGACGAGCAGCGGTTGGGCGAGTCGCTCGGGAGGCGGGCGACGCTCGTGCAGTTCTCCAGCGCCTTCTGCGCGCCCTGCCGGGCCACCCGGCGGATCCTCGCCGAGATCGCGGGCATGGTCCCCGGCGTCTGCCACGTCGAGATCGACGCGGAAGCGCGCCTCGACCTGGTCCGCGCGCTGGGCGTCGTGAGAACACCGACCGTGCTCGTCCTCGACGCGCACGGGCGGGAGGTGCGGCGCGCGGCCGGGCAGCCGCGCAAGGCCGACGTGATCGCCGCGCTCGGCGCGGCCGTGTGATGTGCGCCGAGGCCACGCGTGCGTGGCACCCGAGCGGCCTGGTGACACATGTCCCAGTCCACGGAACGCGCTTGACTGTGCGCACCGCGTATCGTCAGTCTGCCTGCATGTCCCCGGAAACCCTTCTCCACCAGCGGGTTCACATCGACCTGGCCCGCTGTGCGAGCGCATGCTGTCGCGGCGGCTGACACCGCGACACCCCCGCACGCCCGCTCATCACCGCAGAAGGACCCTTCCATGACGGTCACGCCCGACCTGCATGCCGCCCGGCCCGCCACGCCCGACCTGCTCCGCTCGGTCTTCCGGCGCCACGCCGCCGGTGTCGCGGTGATCACGGCGCGGGGCGCCGCACCGGTGGGCTTCACCGCCACCTCCCTCACCTCGGTCTCGGCCGAACCTCCCGTGGTCTCCTTCGGGATCGGTCTGGGCTCCTCCAGTTGGCCGACGGTCGCCGAGGCCGACCACGTGGGTGTGCACATACTCGGCGAGCACCAGGCCGATCTGGCCGCGACGTTCGCCCGCAGCGGGGCGGACCGTTTCGGCGAGCCCACCCGGTGGCACGTGGGACCCGAGGGCGTGCCGGTCCTCGACGGCGTGCTCGCCTGGCTCGTGTGCAAGGTCGTCGCACGGGTGCCCGCCGGCGACCACCGGATCGTTCTCGCGCAGGCGGTCTGCGGTGATCCGGCGGGCGACGGCAGCCCGCTCCTGTACCACCAGGGGCGCTTCAACGCGCTGCGCGACTGAGAGTTCCCGCCGGTCCGGGTTGGCAACGTCACAGCCCAAAGCGCTTGCTTAGCGCGCGCGGACTGGGTGTACTGGCGAGTAACGTTTCGTTCGGAGCGCGGGCCGCCCCGACCGGAAGAGTCCGCTTCAGGCGCCTATGCTGCGTGACAGCAGGGCCGCCCCGTACATGACGATTGCAGTAGGAGAGCCGGCGTGAGCTTGAGGATCGTTGTCACTGTGAAGTACGTGCCGGACGCGACGGGGGATCGGCATTTCGC
>NZ_JAPHNL010000087.1 GCF_026274175.1 Streptomyces beihaiensis | reverse complement strand
ACGCGTTAGTCTCGATGGCGTGGACCCGAAGACCCGTAACCGGATCATGGCCGTTGTGCTGGTGCTGATGTTCGCCGGGTGTCGCTGGCGCCGGGTGTCGCTGGGTGTCGTGCTCCTCGCCTCGCCGCGGGCGTCGGCGCAGCCGCACCGGTCGGGCCCGAGCATGAAGGACGGCTTCGCCTTCCGGCAGGACGGATACGGGTACTTTCTGACCGGGACCGGCGGGCGGACCGACGTCCACTCCTTCTGGCACACGCGTCCCGGTGACCGCCGGCGCATCACCCTCAGCCGCATGGACAAGGAACCGGAACCCGTCGACCCGGCCTTCGACGGCCGCGACCGCGCCTGGCCGGTCACCGCCGAGGGCGCTCTGGGGCACGTGGACGACGTGCGTTCCCGCACCAGCACGCGCGGCTCGCCCACACGCCCGACAGCTCCGGCGAGCACGCGGAAGGCACCGCGCCGGGACGCTGCCGGGGCGAGGACACCCTCTTCGTCTCCGGTTCCCTCGGCTCCAGCGAACGGTTCGTCGCCCGCGCCGTGCCCGATGGGGACGAGGTCTGACACGACCCCGTACCGCATTCAACGGCCGTGGTTCCGTCACCGACCTCGCGTCCTGCTCCTACCCGTCGCTCACCTCGTGCCCGTCGCTCACCTCGTACTGACTCCGGCGCCCGCCGGTGCGTTCCGTGGCCGCGCCCGCACCCGGGCGGCCGCGGAACGCCGCCCGGTACGCGCCCGGCGCCACTCCCAGCGCCTCCTGGAAGCGCTGGCGCAGGGACGACGCCGTGCCAAGGCCGGACTCCGCGGCCACCCGGTCGACCGTGTGGTCCGTGTTTTCCAGCAACTCACGGGCACGGTCGACCCGTTGGCGGGTGAGCCAGGTCATCGGGGTCAGGCCCGTCTCCTCGCGGAAGCGGCGGCTGTAGGTGCGGACGGACATCGCGTCGTGCGCCGCCAGGGCGGCCAGCGTCAGCGGTTCGGCCAAGTGGCGCAACGCCCACTGCCTCGAACCCGACGTCGACGCCAGGCCCGCCTGTTCCACCGGGCGGCGGATGTACTGCGCCTGGCCGCCCTCCCGGTGCGGCGGCACGACCGTGCGGCGGGCCACGTCGGCCGCCACCGCCGCGCCGTGGTCCTCGCGGATCATGTGCAGGCACAGGTCGATCCCGGCCGCCTCGCCCGCCGACGTCAGGACCGCGCCCTCGTCCACGTACAGGACGTCCTCGTCGACCGTCGCGGCGGGGAACCCGCGGGCGAGGAGACGCGAGGACAGCCAGTGCGTCGTCGCCCTGCGGCCGTCGAGCAGGCCCGCCGACGCCAGGACGAACGCGCCCGTGCAGATCGACGCCACCCGCGCACCACGGTCCGGCAGGGCGCGCAATGCCTCCGCCAGCGGCCCCGGCAGGCCGCCGCCGTCCGGGGTCAAGGACTCGTCCGACTCGTGCGAGGCGGGGACCAGTACCGTGTCCGCCTGCTCCAGCATCGCCAGACCGTGTTCCGCGTGGACCGGGAAATCGGCGTCCGTGCGGACGCGGCCGGGGCGCGGAGCGCACGTGCGGACCTCGTAGAGGCGCTCGCCCGTCGACGGGTGGCGGGCCGCGCCGAACAGCTGGTGGACCAGGCCCAGTTCCATGGGCAGGACGCCGTCGCGCACCAGGACCGCCACCACCGTGGGCGCGGACGCCGTCCCCGTCCCTCCCGCCGTTCCCGCAGGCGCCATTCCTACGCCCCCAGCGCCCGCGACACCGTATAGATCAGAAGGCCCGCCAACGAGCCGACCACCGTGCCGTTGATGCGGATGAACTGCAGGTCGCGGCCGATGTGGGCCTCGATCTTGCGGGACGTGTGTTCCGCGTCCCAGCTCGCCACGGTGTCGGTGATCAGGGAGGTGATCTCGGCTCTGTACGTCGTCACCACGTACACCGCCGCGCCCTCGACCCAGCCGTCGACCTTCAGCCGTACCGCCCGGTCCTGCGTCATCCGGCGGCCCAGCGAGAGCAGCGAGGACCGTACGCGCAGGCGTAGCTCGCTGCGCTCGTCCTCGGCCGCCGCCACGATCATCGAGCGGACCGCCGCCCAGGTCGAGGCGATGAGGTCCTGCACCTCGGAGCGGCCGAGCACCTCCGACTTGAGGCGCTCCACGCGCGCCCGCGTCTCGGAGTCCTTCTGCAGGTCGCCCGCGAAGTCGCGCAGGAAGCGGTCGACGGCGCCGCGGGCCGGGTGCTGCGGCATGTCCCGCATCTCCGTGACGAAGCGGAGGAGTTCCTTGTAGACGCGTTCGCCGACCCGCTTGTCCACGAAGCGCGGGGTCCAGCCGGGCGCACCGCCCTGCACCGCGTCCATGACGGAGTCGGAGTGCAGGACCAGCCAGTCGTGGGCACGGGCGCAGACCAGGTCGACGACGCGCTTGTGGCCGCCGTCGGCCACGACCTTCTCCAGCATCTTGCCGATGCCGGGCGCGATCTCGGCGGCGTCGGCGCGGCGCGTGACGGCCTCGCCGACCACCGCCTGCACGTCGGAGTCGCGCAGCACCGTGAGGGCGCCGCGCAGCGCCGTGGCCAGCTCGGCCGTGACGCGGTCGGCGTGCTCCGGGTGGGCCAGCCAGGCGCCGAGGCGCGCGGCGATGCCGACGGAGCGCAGGCGGTCGCGTACGACGTCGCCGGAGAGGAAGTTCTCGCCGACGAACTCGCCCAGCGAGACGCCCAGCTGGTCCTTCTTGGTGGGGATGATCGCGGTGTGCGGGATGGGCAGGCCCAGCGGGCGGCGGAAGAGGGCGGTGACCGCGAACCAGTCGGCGAGCGCGCCGACCATGCCGGCCTCGGCGGCCGCCGCGACATAACCGGCCCAGGAGCCGGCTCCGGAGTGCTCCGCCCAGGTCGTCAGGGCGTACACAAGCGCGACCAGGGCGAGCATCGCGGTGGCGGTGAGCTTCATGCGGCGCACGCCGCGCTGTTTCTCCTCGTCCGCCGCGGTGAACTCGGTGGTGAAGCGGCGCGCCGGGCGGCCCGAGGGGCCCTGGGAGACAGAGGAGGTGCCGGGTGGGACCGGGGTCGCGTGGGCATGCTCCTCGACGTCCCGGTCACCCCTTTTCGTGGTCACGCTTCGCCCCTCTTCCTCTCGGTGGTCCTCGTCCCTGCTCGCCCTGTCACCATGGGCCGCCCCCTCACACATTGTCCCTTCTTGACCGACTCCCGGAACGTGCGACAAGTTCCCGGCGTCCGACAGGGTGGAAGGGGCCGCTGTGGGCCTCGTGCCGCCCTGTGACGCATCATGGGATCATCGCACCGGAGCCCCGGGCTCCCTCTGTCCGAGGAGACGCACACCGCATGACCAGGCATGACGACGGGGGGCGTGAGGGTGTCTCGCCCGTACGCCAGCGAGCCCTGCTCGCCGCGCTGGTCGCCGTCGCCGTCGTGATCTCGGGCGCCATCTACGTCGGCTTCCGCGGACGCCTCGGCGGCGACGGCGGCAGCGTGCAGGCGGGCGGCGCCCGGTCCCGGGGCCCCGCCGCCCCCGCCTCCACCGGCACCTGGGCGGGCACCTGGGCCGCGTCCCCGGCGGGCGCCGAGCCGGGCACGGAGGTCGACGGGCTGTTCGGCCGCTCCGTGCGCAACGTCGTCCACACCAGCATCGGCGGCTCCGGCGCCCGCGTCACCCTCTCCAACCTGTACGGGCAACAGCCCCTCACCCTCACACACGCCTCGCTCGCCGTCGCCTCGGCACAGGGCAGCCCGACCGCACTGGCCGGGACGGTGCGGCGGCTCACGTTCTCCGGGAACACGTCGGTGATCATCCCGGCGGGGGGCCAGGTGGTCAGCGACCCGACGCGACTGCGGGTACCCGCCGACGCGGACATGCTCATCACCACGTACTCGCCGACCCCGTCGGGACCGGTCACCTACCACCCGCGGGCCCGGCAGATCTCGTACGTGGCACAGGGTGACCGCACCGAGGACGAGAGCGGCGCGCACTACACCCGGCAGAGCCCGTACTGGCGTTACGTGACCGCGCTCGACGTGCTCAGCGACAAGGCGCAGGGCACCGTCGTCGTCCTCGGCGACTCGATCACCGACGGCATCACCTCCACCATGGGCGCCGACCACCGGTGGCCCGACATCCTGTCCGACCGGCTGCGCGCGGCCGCGGCCGACAGCACCGCCCCGCACTACGGCGTCGTCAACGAGGGCATCAGCGGCAACCGCGTCCTGCTCGGCGGGTACGGCCGCCCGGCCAACAACCCCAGCGGCCTCGACCGCTTCCAGCGGGACGTGCTCGAACGGTCCGGCGTGCGGACCGTCGTCATCGACCTCGGCATCAACGACATCATGCGGCGCCCGCGCCAGGGCGACCCCGCCAAGATCGTCGAAGGTCTGCGCGAGCTGGTGCGGCAGGCGCACCACCACGGACTGCGGGTCGTCGGCGCGACGCTCATGCCGTTCCAGGGCCACCGCGGATACACGCCGCGCCTGGAAGCCGTCCGCGACAAGGTCAACCGGCGGATCCGCGCGGGCAAGGTCTTCGACACGTACGTCGACTTCGACAAGGCGCTGCGCGACCCCTACGACCCGCACAGGCTGCGGCCCCGCTTCGACTCCGGCGACCACCTGCACCCGAGCGACGCCGGGTACCGGGCGATGGCCGACACCCTCGACCCGTCGTCGCTGCGCGCGGCGTCGGGAGCGCAGCTGTAGCGCCCCGAGCGGCTGCGGGCCCCTCAAGTACTCGCGGCGGCGGGCCCCTCAGTACCTGCGGCGGCGCCGCTCCTCACGGCGCTCACGGCGCGCCTCGTGGCGCTCACGGCGGTCCGCCTCCAGCTCTCGGCGCCGCTCGTCCTTGAGGCGGCGCCGCTCGTCCTTGGGCGGTTTGCGGGTGACGCCCACGCCGCCCATCAGGGCGTACCCCTTGATCACCACGCGCGGCGACCCCGGAGTGCCGGGGCCGCCGGCCCGGTCGTCGACGCCGCCCATGAGGCCGAAACCGTGGACGGTCACATCGAGCTCGGGCGGCACCTTCACCTCGACCCCGCCCATGAGCGTGTAGCAGCGGATCTCCACCTCGCGCGAGGCGAAACGCGCCTCGCGCAGGTCGATCTCGCCGCCGCCGCACAGCGCGTACACGGTGAACCGCTCCCCCACCGTCCACCGGCCCTTGCGGCTGAACCCGCCGCAGCACGCGAACGCCCCGGTGGACGTGGCCTCCCCGCCGATCCGCGCCGCCCAGTCGACGGCGCCGGCGCCGCCCTCCGCCGCGGCTGGGGCCTTGTCGAAACTCACCGGCGCCGACACGCCCGCCGCCGGCAGATCCCGGGTCAGCGGCGCCAACTCCCCGTACGTACGCGCCTTGTACGCCGCTTCGAGCCGCTCGTCGAACTCCTCCATGTCGAGCCGCCCCTCGGCGACCGCCTCGCGCAGCCGCTCGGCGACCCGCTCACGGTCGGCGTCGGAAGCACGCAACTCGGGCGCGTGGCCGTCGGCAGAGCGGGAATCGTCCGTCATGGGACGCAAGCCTACGGGCGCACGGCCCGCCACGAGGCGCCCTGCCACGCATATCCGGGGCGATGTAGGAGTCTTATGCCGCATACAAGGCATACGTGACGCGTACGTGGCGTGTTGTGAGGAGTTGTCACGGGACGTGACGTACGACGCGAACCGGGAGTTCCACAGGACATGAGCAGCGACGAGCCGGAACAGACACCGGAGCCGGAGCCGACGCCGGAGCAGCCGTCAGCGTCACCACAGCGGCAGACCGGGAAGAACAAGAAGAAGAGGCCGAGGCGGACCGGGTGGCGGCGCCTGATCCCCACCTGGCGGATGGTGGTCGGCGGGCTCATCGGCTTCGTCCTGCTCTGCATCGGCCTGTTCGCACTCGGCTACTTCCTCGTGCACATCCCCGCCGCGAACCAGGCCGCCACCGAGCAGTCCAACGTCTACCTGTACGCGGACGGCAGCCAGATCGCCCGCGACGGCACCACCAACCGCGAGAACGTCTCCCTCGCCCAGGTCCCCAAGTCCGTGCAGCGCACCGTGCTCGCCGCCGAGGACCGCGACTTCTACTCCGAGTCGGCCATCGACCCGAAGGCCATGCTCCGCGCGGCCTGGAACACCGCGACCGGCAAGGGCACACAGTCCGGCTCGACGATCACCCAGCAGTACGTGAAGAACTACTACCTCGGCCAGGAACAGACCATCACCCGCAAGGTGAAGGAGTTCTTCATCGCCATCAAGCTGGACCGGGAGAAGTCCAAGGACGACATCCTCGAGGGCTACCTCAACACCAGCTACTTCGGCCGCAACGCCTACGGCATCCAGGCCGCCGCCCAGGCGTACTACGGCGTCGACGTCGAGAAACTGACGACCGCCCAGGGCGCTTACCTGGCGGCGCTCCTCAACGCCCCGAGCGCGTACGACGTGGTCACCCACCCGGAGAACAGGCAACGCGCCGTCGCCCGCTGGAACTACGTCATGGACGGCATGGTCAAGGAGCACTGGCTCAGCGCCGACGAGCGCGCGAGCACCGAGTTCCCCACGCCGCTCAAGGCCAGGGGCCCGTCGGGGCTCTCCGGACAGCGCGGCTACATCCGCGACGCCGTCCGCGACTACCTCACCGAGCACAAGATCCTCGACGAGGACACCCTCGCCGCGGGCGGCTACCGCATCACCACCACGCTCCAGAAGCCGAAACAGGACGCGTTCGTCAAAGCCGTCGACGACCAGCTCATGTCCAAGCTCGACCAGAAGAACAGGAAGGTGGACCGCTCCGTGCGCGCGGGCGGCGTCGCCATCGACCCGGCGACCGGCAAGGTCCTCGCCATGTACGGCGGCATCGGCTACACCAAGCAGTACGTCAACAACGCCACCCGCCGCGACTACCAGGTCGGCTCCACCTTCAAGCCGTTCGTCTTCGCCGGCGCCGTCCAGAACGGCTCGACGACGCAGGACGGCCGCGTCATCACCCCCAACACCCTCTACGACGGCACCGACAAACGCCCCGTACAAGGCTGGAACGGCGGCACCTACGCGCCCGAGAACGAGGACAACCGCTCCTACGGCCCCATCACCGTACGCACCGCCACCGACAAGTCGGTCAACGCCGTCTACGCGCAGATGGCCGTCGACGTCGGCCCGGGCAAGGTCGAGCGGACCGCGATCGACCTCGGGCTGCCGAAGGACACCCCCGACCTGCACCCCTACCCGTCCATCGCGCTGGGCCCCGCCACCGCCAGCGTCCTCGACATGACCGAGGCGTACGCGACCCTCGCCAACCACGGCAGACACGGCACGTACACGCTCGTCGCCTCCGTCACCAAGAACGGCACCAAGATCGACCTGCCGCGACAGGAGACCCACGAGGCCGTCACCCGCGAGGCCGCCGACACCACCACGTCGATGCTCCGGTCGGTCGTCGACAGCAGCAACGGCACCGGCACCGCCGCCCAGGCCGCCGACCGCCCCGCCGCGGGCAAGACCGGCACCGCGGAGAAGGACACGGCCGCCTGGTTCGCGGGCTACACCCCCGACCTGGCCACCGTCGTCGCGGTGATGGGCCAGGACCCGGACACCGCCGCGCACGTACCGCTGTACCACGCGGCGGGGCTGCCGCGCGTCAACGGCGGCGGCTTCCCCGCGCAGATCTGGGCACAGTTCACGAAGAAGGCACTGGCCGGGACCGAGGCCACCGACTTCGACCTGGAGCTCCAGGACGGCGCGGAGGAGCCGGTCACCCCGACGGAACAGCCCTCGTCACCCGGCACGACCCCGAGCACCTCACCGTCGGCCTCCGGCGAGCCGACCGCACCCACGAGCCCGCCCGCCGCCGACACCGGCGGCCTCGACGGCGGCACGACCGGGGACACGGCCGGGGGCCAGGTGACCGGCGGCACCACCGGAGCCACGACGGACGGCGGCACCACCGGGGCCACCACGGGCACCACCGGCACCACGGCGGGCACGGGAGGCACCGCGGGCGACACGGGCGGCACCGGCTCCGACACCGGCGGCGCGGGCCCACTCAGTGCCCTGACGTCGCCTTCAAGCCCACGATCGCCACGATGAGCAGGCAGATGAAGAAGATCCGCGCGGCCGTCATCGGCTCACCGAGCAGCAGCATCCCCACGACGGCCGCGCCCGCCGCCCCGATGCCCACCCACACCCCGTACGCGGTGCCGATGGGCAGGGTGCGGGCGGCGTAGGACAGCAGCATCATGCTGGCGACGATCCCGGCACCGGTGAAAAGACTCGGCCACAGCCGCGTGAAACCGTCCGTGTACTTCATGCCGATCGACCAGCCGACCTCGAGAAGTCCGGCGATCACGATCAGAACCCAGGCCACGACGAGCACCTCCGTGCGTTGATCAACTGCGTCAACTGCGTCAACTGCGTCAACTGCGTTGACTGCTTCAACAGGGGTGCGTCGTCTTTGCGAATGTCCTGTCTCCAGCGACAGCCCGGTACGGCGCGTCTCGTCGGGTGCGTCCCACGCTAGCAAAGGGAACGCAAAAGGGGCTGGTGACAACGGTCACCAGCCCCTTGAAACGGCGCCAAGGCCGCCGAGGCTACAGATAGAGCCCGGTCGAGTCCTCCGACCCCTCGAACCGGTCGGCGGCCACGGCATGCAGGTCACGCTCGCGCATCAGCACATAACCGACGCCGCGCACCTCCACCTCCGCCCGGTCCTCCGGATCGAACAGCACCCGGTCACCCGGCTCCACCGCCCGCACGTTCTGCCCGACCGCCACGACCTCGGCCCAGGCCAGCCGCTTGCCGACCGCCGCCGTCGCGGGAATCAGAATGCCGCCGCCACTGCGCCGCTCGCCCTCCGAGGTGTCCTGCCGCACCAGTACGCGGTCGTGCAGCATGCGGATGGGCAGCTTGTCGTGGCCGCCGTCGTGGGTCTCGTGGTGGGTCTTCTCGCTCACGCCGTCGAACTTACCTGCCTCCCGTGCCGCCGCGCGCCGCCGGGTCAGTGCTTGCGGCGCCGCGACGACACCGCGAACAGCCCGACCACGCCGACCACGACGAGCGCCACCGGCACGATCCGCTCAAGGCGCGGCGCGCCCTCCTCGGAGACGAGCTGCGCCTTCACCTCCGAGACGACCCGGTTGGCGCTCACGTACGCCCGTCCGACGGTGTGGTCGACCTGCGCGACGACCTTGGCCTTCGCGTCCCCGACGATCGTCGCGGGGTGCACCCGCACCCCGATCTCGTCGAGGGTCTCGGCCAGCGTCTCGCGGCGGCGCTTGATGTCCGCCTCGATCTGCGCCGGGGTCCTGGTGTCCGACGTTTCCGCCACCGCGGCCTCCGAAGTGTGCTGATGTCTGCGTCCGTCTCCGTGTCCCCCACAGTCTGTCAGCTCCGGCCGCCACCGCATCGCCAGGACCCCCGGTTACGCTGACCAGATGAGCGAGCGACTCCAGACCGGGGACGTGGCCCCCGCCTTCACCCTCCCGGACGCCGACGGCAACGAGGTGTCCCTCTCCAGCCACAAGGGCCGCAAGGTCATCGTCTACTTCTACCCCGCCGCCCTCACCCCCGGCTGCACCAAGCAGGCATGCGACTTCACGGACAACCTGGAGCTGCTGACCGGCGCGGGCTACGACGTCATCGGCGTCTCCCCGGACAAGCCGGAGAAACTGGCGAAGTTCCGCGACAAGGAGAACCTGAAGGTCACGCTGGTCGCCGACCCGGACAAGACGGTGGCCGAGGCGTACGGCGCGTACGGCGAGAAGAAGAACTACGGCAAGACGTACATGGGCATCATCCGGTCCACGTTCGTGGTGGACGAGAACGGCAAGATCGACCAGGCCCTGTACAACGTCCGCGCGACCGGCCACGTGGCCCGCGTCATCAAGGACCTCGGCCTCTGACCAACGCGTACCGGCCTCCCCCGGATCGGACCGTTCCGCTATTCGTGCGTAACGGTCCGATTCTCGTTTCGTCAGCCCGTACGAGACCACGAACGGCCGACCGAAGGGGGAGCGCACATGACGGGGCGGCGATACACGCGGGAGCTGCTGGAGGAGGCGGCCCGGAATACGCGGACGTGGGATGAGGCGGTGCGGTGTTGCGGGGGTGAGCCGACGGCGGGGAGTCGGATCTACCTGCGTAAACGGATGGCCGATGAACAGATCGACACGTCGGACTTTCCTCAGTACTGGTCACGGCACACGGAGGAAATGCCGCGCGCGGTAGTCGCGGAGTCCAGCAGCAGTGCTCGATGTGCGAGACCGGCACGGAGTGGAACAATGCGCCGAGTGCGGCCAGGACGAACGGTGGCAAGGGAAGCGGCTGGTACTGGAGATCGATGACATCAGCGGGGGCCGGCTGGACAATCACCAGGACAACCCTCCGGTATCTGTGCCCCTCCTGCCACAGCCAGACCCGAACCTTCTCGAAGCACAATCGTCTCAACCAGTAGAGTGGGCCGGACGGGTCCGTACCCCAGCTGGCCGAGAGGGCGCCGGTTTAGGTCCGGTGTGTCGTGGGTTCGAGTCCCACCGGGCCCACCACCCAGAAGGGCGCTCCCCGCAGGAGCGCCCTTCGTCGTCACCGGCGGCCTCAGTCCAACAACTCCCGCACCACCGGCACCAGAGCCCGGAACGCCTCGCCCCGGTGGGAGATCGCGTTCTTCTCGGCCGGGGTCAGTTCCGCGCAGGTGCGGGTCTCGCCGAGCGGCTGGAGGACCGGGTCGTAGCCGAAGCCGTTCGAGCCGGTCGGTTCGTGGCGGAGCACTCCGCGCAGTCGGCCCTCCACGACTCGCTCCCGGCCGTCCGGGAGGGCGAGGGCCGCGGCGCAGGTGAAGTGGGCCGTGCGGTGGCGGTCGTCGTCGATGTCGGCGAGCTGGGCCAGGAGGAGGTCGAGGTTGGCCTTGTCGTCGCCGTGCCTGCCCGCCCAGCGGGCGGAGAAGATGCCGGGGGCGCCGCCCAGGACGTCGACGCAGAGGCCCGAGTCGTCGGCGACCGCCGGGAGGCCCGTGGCCCGCGCCAGGGTGTGGGCCTTGAGCAGGGCGTTCTCGGCGAAGGTGACGCCCGTTTCGCGGACGTCCGGGACGTCGGGGTAGGCGTCGGCGCCGACCAGTTCGTGGGTGAGTCCGGCGTCCGCGAGGATCGCGCGGAGTTCGGAGATCTTGCCGGTGTTGCGGGTGGCGAGGATGAGGCGGGTCATGGGGCCAGTATCGCGGGCCCCACCGCCCGACGGCTTCGCCACCCGCGCGGCCTCGCGTGGCCGGGCTCCGGTCAGGCGAGCGGCGCGTCGAGCGCCTTGCGCTGGGCCTCGGTGAGTTCGGCGCAGCCGAGGACGGCCAGGTCGAGGAGGGAGTTGAGCTCGTCGCGGGCGAAGGGCTCGGCCTCGGCGGTGCCCTGGACCTCGACGAAGCGGCCGTCGCCGGTGCAGACGACGTTCATGTCGGTGTCGGCGCGTACGTCCTCCTCGTAGCAGAGGTCGAGCATCGGGACGCCGCCGATGATGCCGACGGATACCGCGCTGACGGTCCCGGTGAGGGGCTGGCGGCCCGCCTTGATCAGCTTCTTGCCCCGGGCCCAGGTGACGGCGTCGGCCAGCGCCACGTACGCGCCGGTGATGGCGGCGGTGCGGGTGCCGCCGTCGGCCTGGAGGACGTCGCAGTCGAGGACGATGGTGTTCTCGCCGAGGGCCTTGTAGTCGATGACGGCGCGAAGGGAACGGCCGATGAGTCGGCTGATCTCGTGGGTGCGGCCGCCGATCTTGCCGCGCACGGACTCGCGGTCGCCGCGGGTGTTGGTGGCGCGAGGCAGCATCGCGTACTCGCCGGTGACCCAGCCTTCGCCGCTGCCCTTGCGCCAGCGGGGGACGCCTTCGGTGAAGGAGGCGGTGCACAGCACCTTGGTGTCGCCGAAGGAGACGAGGACGGAGCCTTCGGCGTGCTTGCTCCAGCCGCGTTCGATGGTGACGGGGCGGAGCTGTTCGGGGGTGCGGCCGTCGATGCGAGACATAGGGGTGAGCGTATCGGGTGTGGCGGGTCCTTATTCCGGCCGCTCCCGCCACCCCTGCCGCACCCGCCACACCCGCCGCACCCGCCGCACCCGCACGATGGCGCGGGCCCCGTCCCTGCCGGTCGGTCGGCTGGGACGGGGCCCGCGGGTTCAGGCGGGGCGGGCGTTACATCATGTCCTCGATGTCGGCGGCGATCGGGTCGGCGTCGGTACCGATGACGACCTGGATCGCGGTGCCCATCTTGACGACGCCGTGGGCGCCGGCGGCCTTGAGGGCGGCCTCGTCGACGAGGGCGGGGTCGTTGACCTCGGTGCGCAGGCGGGTGATGCAGCCCTCGATCTCGTCGATGTTGTCGATCCCGCCGAGCCCGGCAACGATCTTCTCAGCCTTGGTGGCCATTTCGTTCTCCCTGTTTCTCCCGGGCCCGCCTTTGGGCCGCTTTGTCACGGTAACCCACGGTTGGCCCATCTTCGCGGGCGTTCGTCCTGCCCGTGACGAAGGATGTCGATCACGTGGACCAGCTGTCACGCAACTGGTCTACACCAGTATCCGACGACCGCCAAACACGGCTTGTTCCGGGAGGGACCCCATGAGCGCCAACGCTGCTTCCGCAGCGCCAGGGCCCAGCCTCTGGAGCAGATTTTTCCAGGGACTGCAGAAGATGGGACGCAGCCTCCAGCTCCCCATCGCCGTCCTCCCCGCCGCGGGTATCGTCAACCGGCTCGGCCAGCCCGACGTCTTCGGAGACAACGGGCTCGGCTGGACGAACGTCGCCA
>NZ_JAPHNL010000086.1 GCF_026274175.1 Streptomyces beihaiensis | reverse complement strand
TGCCGCGCCGCGCGGCGACGGCGGCCCGCCGGTCCGTCGCGGCGGCCGCCCTGCGCCTCCACTACCGCGTCCAGCTCCTCCTCCCCGTACGGCAGACGGAGGCGGTCTTCACCGGACACAGGTCCCACGGTCACGGCTGCGGCCCGGGAGCCCTGGAGGTGGCGTTCCGCACGTACGCGCCGCGCGTGCGTACCGCCTGGATCGCCGACCCGCGCCACCACCACACGATCCCCGCGGCGACCCGCCGTATCGCGCCGGGCACGGCCGCGTACTGGACGGCGCTCGCCCGTTCCAAGTACCTGGTCAGCAACACCGGATTCGACCGGCGGATGGTCAAGCGGCCCGGCCAGGTCGTGGTCCAGACGCAGCTCGGCACACCGTTGAAGAAGATGGGCCTCGACCTGCTCGAACACCCGGCGGCGGCCCGCTCCACCGACTTCGACGCGCTCCTCGCCGACGTCGACAAATGGGACTACGTCCTGTCGGCCAACCGCCACTCCACCCTCGTCTGGGAGCGGGTGTACCCGTCCTCGTACGCGACGCTCGAATACGGGCAGCCCAGCAACGACCTTCTTCTGACGGCGTCTTCGGACGACCGGGAGCGCATCAGGGCCGGGCTCGGCATCCCACCGGACACCACCGCGATCCTGTACGCGCCCACGCACCGCGACTACCGGGTCTCCCAGCGTCTCGCGCTCGACCTGGAGCGGGTGGCACGCCTGCTGGGCCCGCGGTTCATGATCCTGGCGCGCTCCCACCCCGCGTACGGTGCCCCGCTGACCCGCCCCGGCGCCGACGGCCGGCTCGTCGACGTGTCGGACCACCCGGACGTCACGGCGCTCTGTGTCGCCTCGGACGCGCTGGTGACGGACTACTCGTCGCTGATGTTCGACTACGCGTGCCTCGACCGGCCCATCGTGATCCACGCGGACGACTGGGATGCCTACGAGGCGGCCCGCGGCACCTACTTCGACCTGCGGACGTTCCCGCCCGGTGCGGTGGCCCGCTCGGAGGACGAGCTGATCGACATCTTCGCGACCGGGCACTGGCGGGGCTCGCGCTCCGGGCAGCTGCGGTCGGCGTTCCGTGCGCGGTTCTGCCCGTACGACGACGGGCGCGCGGCGGAGCGTGTGGTGCGGCACGTGGTGCTGGGCGAGCGGCCCGGGGGCGAGGACAGGAACACGGACGGCGGTTCACCGTGGGTGCCGCGGCAGCAGAGCGGGGCGGCGGGGGCCGCGCGCGTGTGAGGTGCGAGAGGGACCGGGCACGTTCCCGGTCCCTCTCCCCTCGTCCCGGGCCCGGTCGTCCCGGTCCCACGGCGCTCACCTCTCAAGGAGCGCGAACAGGTCCTCCCACATCCCCAGCACCTTCTCCTGCGAGAACCGCTGCACGTTCTCGCGCGCCCGCTCCCCCATCGTGTCGCGCATCCGCCGGTTGCCGGTGAGGCGCAGCAGCCGGTCGGCGAGCGCGTCGACGTCGCCGACCGGGGCGAGCAGCCCGTCCTCGCCGTCCCTGACGATCTCGCGCACGCCCGGCGCGCAGTCGAAGGCGGCGCACGGCACGGCGTTCGCCATGGCCTCCATCAGGGCGAGCGGGAAGCCCTCGCCGCGCGACGACTGGACGAAGACGGACGAGCCGGCGAGGGCGCCTTGTACGTCGTCGGTGCGGCCGCGCCACTCCACCGAACGGTCGAGCCCCAGGCGGGCGCACCGCGCCTTCAGTTCGGCCTCGTCGGGTCCGGCCCCGTACAGGTGAAGCCGCCAGTCGGGCCGGTCCGGGGCGACCTCGGCCCACGTGTCCAGGAGCATGTCGACGCCCTTCTGGTCGGCGAGGCGGCCGATGGAGCAGACCACGTTCTCGGTGCGCGGCGACGGCACGGCGGGCAGGTGGGCGAGGGCGTTGGGCATCGCGCCGACGTTGTTCAGGCCGTCGGCGATCCAGTCGTCGGCGTCCTCCTGGGTGAGCGCCACCCACCGGTCGACGTGCGGGTAGTCGCGCTTGACCGACCGGTAGCGGTGACAGGCCCTCGTGTACGCGTACGACTCGTGGCTCATGCCGATCAGGCGGACGCCCGCGGTGTCGGCGGCGCGAATCCACTCCATCGGCCACACCTGCGTGACGATCGCGACGGCGCCGGGCCCGGCCTCCCGGAAGAGCGAGGAGAGCAGCGCCGACGCCTGTCGCCGCCCGTCGATCCGGCGTGCCTCGCGGCGCCGTGCGGCGGGGTTGAGGCGTGCGGTGCCGCGCAGGGTGCGCGGGCTCGGCGGGTGGGACGGGTAGAGGGCGGTGATCCGGTAGCCGGGGTCGGCGGGCAGCGGCATCTTCAGTTCGTGCTCGTACACGCCGATGACGTGCACCCGGTGGCCCGCCGCGGTGAAGAGGCGGGCCATCTGGTGGGTCCAGGCGGTGACGCCGCCGAGCTCGTCGGTGGTGTTGCCGATGAGGAAGAGATCGCGGGTGCGGGTCGCCGCCGTGGGCGCCGAGGTCGCCGTCATGGCCTGCCGCCTGCCTTTCGCGTGAAGAGCGCGTCCACGACGGCTCGGGCGGCGCCCCCGTCGTCGTACGTGCCGAACGTGGCGGCGAACTCGCGTCGCGCCTTCTGCCAGTCGCCGTCGGCCTGTTTGATCCCGGCGAGGGTGCGGTGCAGCTCGTGCTGGGTGTCGACGACCGGTCCCCCGGCGCGCTCGCGCAGGTCGAAGTAGCTGCCGCGTTCGCGTACGTACGTGTCGAGGTCGGGGGTGAAGTGGATGAGCGGACGGTCGAGGAGCGCGTAGTCGAACATGATCGACGAGTAGTCCGTGATCAACACGTCGGTGAGGCAGAGGAGTTCGCTGACGTCGTGGTGGGCGGAGACGTCGATGACCGTGCCGGGCGGGGTGAGGGGGAGGGTGGCGGTCTGTGTGTAGTGCGCGCGTACCAGGAGGATGTGCGTGTCGCCGAACTCCTCGGCGAATGCCTGTACGTCCAGCGGCAGTTGGCTGCCGGCGCGGGTGCTGGTGCCGGTCCCGGAGGTGGGGCTGCCGCGGAACGTGGGGGCGTAGAGGACGACCGTGCGGTGGTCGGGGATGCCGAGGTCCGCGGCGAGGGCGGGGCGCGGGAAGCGGCCCTCGCGTTCGTCGCGTGCGCGGGCCGCGACGAGGCGGTCGTTGCGCGGGTAGCCGATGCGCAGCAGGCGGTCCTCGGGGATGCGGTAGGCGCGGGCGAGGGTGTTCACGTCGTGCTCGGAGCGGACGAGGAAGTGGTCGAAACGGTCGATCGCGCGGGCGAGCTTCGCTCGCTGGGGCGCGTTCTGCGTCTTGTGCCGGATCTCGTCGTTGCCCATGCGCTTGTAGGCGGAGCCGTGCCAGGTCTGGAGGTAGGTGGTGTGTTTCGGCTTGTCCAGGGCGTGCGGGAAGCCCTGGTTGTCGACCCACCATTCGGCGCGGGCCAGCGCCCACAGATACCGCCAGGACCAGCGCCGTACGAGCTTCGCGTCCTTCGGGAACCCGGCGGGCGAGGTGGCGTAGGACCACACGGCGCGCACGCCGCGCCGCCGGGCCATGAGTTCCTCGTGGACGGCGCGCGGGCTGTCGCTGTAGCCCTTGCCCATGTGGCTCTCGAAGACGACGGTGCCGCGGCTGACGGGCAGGCGCAGGAGCAGCTTGCGGTAGACGCGGAGCTTGACACGCTGCGAGTTGAGGCGTTCGTACGTCTTCCGGAGGCGGCGCCAGGTGCGCTTGACGGCGCGGGCGGGGCGGAAGGTGAGGACGTAGCGGGTGGCGCGGTCGGTCAGGCGGGCGGGGCGGCGGCGGGGCAGCAGGGCGAGGGCGAGGTGGTGGCCCGCGGTGACGTAGGGCTGCCAGGTGTCGGCGGTCAGGCGGGTGAGGCGGGGGCGGGCGGGGAGCGCGGCTTCGCGGCCCGGCACGGTCTCCTTCTCGGCGAACAGGCGCAGGGCGGGCAGCCGTTCGCCGTCGATGCCGAGCAGGAGCCGCGCGTCCCAGACGCGGTCGCCGATGCCGCGGGGGCGCAGGTCGCGGGTGAGCGGCAGGTCGGCCCGCCAGGCGACGGCGTCGGGCTTGAGCCGCAGGTCGTCGACGGGGAAGGTGGCCCTGCCGCCGTCGCCGCGCTCGCCGCTGCCGGTGCCGCGCGGGGTGAGCGCGAGGCCCGCGGTGACGAGGCGCGGGCCGGTGTCGGTGCCGTCCAACAGTGCGAACGGCACCGCGACTTCTCCCTCCACGACCAGCTTCCCGCCCTCGCGGGCGCAGCGGGTGACACGGTTGAGGAGGTGGAGGCTGCCCAGGGCGCGGTGCTGGTGGCCGAGCTCGGTGACGTCGTAGTCGGCGCCGTCGCGCAGCGGGCTCCAGTGCACCCGGCCGCCGTCGCGGACCAGCGGGGTCACGACGGTGCCGGGGTGCTCCAGGGCGTACGCGGCGGCCAGGACGCCGTCCGCGTCGCCGTCGGCCAGCAGCCGCACGGCGATCCGCTCCAGCGGGGCCAGGTCGTGCAGCGCGTCGTCGCGGACGAGCCCGTCGAGCAGCTGGGCGTAGGCGGCGGCCCGCTCGGTCCGCTCCCGGCGGGTGGTGCCGAGGAACGCGCGGGCGCACGGCAGCACGTGGTCGACGAGGAACGCGTGCGCCCGGCGCCCGCGCAGCTCGGGGTCGTCGAGCGCGGCGAGCGCCCGCCGCTGGGCACCGACGGCCTCCGGCAGTCCGCGCAGCGGATCGGTGGCGGCCCGCCCGGTGGTGATGAGGTTGGGCACGAGGGCGATCCGGGCCGCGGCGAGAGCCGACGCGAACCCGTCCGGACAGCCGCGCCGGCTCGGGCCATAGGCTGCCCGGGGCGGCGGGGCGGGCGGTGCGGCACCGCGGTGCGGCGTGTCGGTCCGGGCGGGTGCGGCCCCGGCGTCTCCCGCACCGCGTACGGCGTCGAGGAGCGTGCGGCGTACGCAGTACCCGGCCTCCAGCGCGTCGCGCGTGACCAGTTCGGGGGCCTCGGCCACGTCCGTCAGCACGCGGGACCTGCGGTACAGGCCGGCCTGCCACGCCGGGGCGTGCTCCTTCGTGCCGGTGGCGGCCTTGCGGGTCCACCGGCCCGCGACGAGGTCCGCGCCGGTGCGGCGGGCCGCCGCGTACAGGTTGCGGCAGGCGTCGCGTTCGAGGCGCTCACCGGGGGTCAGCGGCAGGACGTACGTGCCGCGGGGCGCGTCGGCGACCCGGACGCGGTGCGGCTGGTCGGCCGCCAGATCCGCGCCCCCGGCCTGCGCCGCGCCGTCCCCGACGAGCACGGCCTCCGTCCCGACGAGCGTCTGGGCCGTCACGGAGGCGACGGTCGCCCGCAGCGCCGCCGGATCGGTGCCCGCGGGGCAGTCGACCACGACGCTGACGTCGAAGAGCTCGGCCGGTGCGGCCCCCGTCCTCGTGCTCATCGGCGGCCCCCGTCCCGGCCGTGCCCGAGCATCGCCTCGGCTACCTGCGCGGCGGCGGTGCCGTCGTCGAGGTCGCAGAACACCTCGCGGAACCGCGCGTACGCCTCCCGGTGCCCGGCCACGGCCGCGTCCGGGTCGAGCAGCGCCCCGATCACCTCGTCGCTGGTGCGCAGCAGCGGCCCCGGCGCCTGCGCGGCGAAGTCGAAGTAGAAGCCGCGCAGTGTGTCCCGGTAGTGGTCGAGGTCGTAGGTGTGGAAGAGCATCGGGCGGCCCGTCTGCGCGAAGTCGAACATCATCGAGGAGTAGTCCGTGACCAGGACGTCGGCGATGAGCAGCAGCTCCGCCGCGTCGGGGTGGCGGCTGACGTCCCGTACGAAGTCGCAGACGGGGACCGCGCCGCCGACCAGGTAGTGGCGGCGGACGAGCAGCACGTGGTCCCCGGCGAGCGCAGCCCGCGCCGCCTCCAGGTCGAGCTGGAGGTCGAGGCCGTACCGCCCCGACCTGCGGGGCTGGTTCTCGCGCCAGGTGGGGGCGTAGAGGATGACGCGGCGGCCCTCCGGGATGCCGAGGCGTTCGCGCACCTCGGCGGCGAGCTTGGCCCGGTCGGGGGCGTGCAGCACGTCGCCGCGCGGGTAGCCGGAGGCGAGCACGTCGCCGGTGTAGCCGAACGCGTCGCGCAGGATCGGGGTGGAGAAGCTGTTCGGGGAGACGAGCAGCGACCACTGGTCGGCGCGGGCGGGCAGCGTGGCGATGTACCTGGCGTCGGCGGACGGCGTGTCGGCGAGGTCGCGGCCGATCCGTTTGAGCGGGGTGCCGTGCCAGGTCTGGACGACGTACTGGCCCTCGGCGCGCTCGAACCATTCGGGCAGCTGTGTGTTGGTGACGACGTACCGGGCTCGGGCGAGGGCCTCGTGCCACTCGGCCGACCACAGGGCCACAGGCCGGGCCGTGGGCGGCACCTCGACCTGCTGGTCGCGGACGACCCACAGGTGTTCCAACGCGGCGCCCCGGCGGAGGAGTTCCTCGTGGATCGCGCGGGGCGAGTCGGAGTACTGGCGGCCGTCGAAGCTGCTGTACACGACGGTGTCGTGGCGCGGCTCGGCACGCCATCGCGCGTAGCGGGCGCGGAGTTCGGCCTGGCCGGCCGCTCCCCGGTCGGCCTCGGGCAGCGCGGAGTGCGAGACGAGCAGCAGCCAGTCGTGGTGGCGGCGCTCGACGGTGAAGTCACGGCCTCCGATGTGCTCGGTCAGGGGCAGCGTGGCGTGGTGCGCGGGCGCGACGAGGACCGGTACGCGCCGCTCGGGGTCGCTGTCGCCGGGTGCCCCGAGCGACAGGTACCAGCGGCCTTCGGCGAGCGGCAGCGTCCCCGCGGGTCCCGGCACGGCGCCGGGCCGCAGGGTCGCCTCGAAGCGGCCGTCGGCGAGGGCGACGGGGACCGCGGCCTCCTCCTCGTGCCCGCTGTGCCGCAGGAGCAGTTCGCGCTCGCCGCCGTCCACAGCCTGGGGAAAGTCGCCCGCCACGTACAGCACCCGCGTCCCGTCGGCGTCGGTCTGCCAGCGCAGCGTGTCGGCGACGGGGCGTACCGGCTGGTCGCGCAGTTCGGTGTTGCCGGACGGGTTGGCGAGGACCATCAGTTCGCGGCCGCCGCCGAGCCCGTAGTGGCCCGGGGCGATGTCGACCGGGACGGGCAGCGGTGTGCACTGCTCGCCGCGGACCAGCCCGACGCCCCACGGGCAGGCGCGGCCGGGTGTGTCGGCCTCGGGGTCGTCGACGGCGTCGTGCGTACCGCCGCCGCGCAGCAGGTCGAGCGGGACGCGGGCGCGCAATACGCGGCCTTCGGCCCGTACGGGCAGGTCGTGGGTCTCCTTGGTGCGCCAGTGCTCGACGCGCAGCGCGGCGACACCGCCCGGCGCGCCGGGCGCCAGCTCGCCCTCCAGGCACAGTTCGTCGCCCTCGACGGTGTGGCCGGTGAGGCGGGCGGAGAGGAGTTCGGCGCGCAGCCGGAGGCGGCCCTTGGACAGGGTGGGTACGACCCGCTGGAAGTCGCCGAGGTAGCGCACGGGCAGCGGGCACGGCTCGGTCATCCGCACCGGGCCGGTGCGCGGCAGCAGCCCGCCGGCCGCCGCCATCTCCAGGAGCCAGGTGGTGGAGGGGCGCCCGGTGAGCAGTCTGCGCGGGTCGACGGTGGTCTCGAACCCGGCCCTGTCGTAGTTGTGCAGGCCCTGCCGGGAGCGGTAAGTGGCCTCGCGGGCGCGGACGGTACGCAGCCTCAGCGGCACGGCCCGCCGCTTGCCCGCGCGCAGCCAGGCCACGCGGGCGCGCGCCTTGACCCGTCCCGCCGGCAGGTTGCGCACGTAGGCGTACCCCTTGAGCCGCAGCATGCCGTCCTCGTCCCAACCTGCTTGGGTGAGTTGGGCGTTGAGGGGGAGGTCGGAGCGGGTGAGGGTGCTGACGCGGCGCGGGGCGCGCAGCTCGATGCCGGGGAACTCGGCGCGGCGGCGGGCCAGGCCGCGGACGGTGAACGCGCCGGGGTGGGCCTTCTCGTGCGCCATGAACGCGAGCAGTTCGTCGATCCCGGCGTGCCGGACGAGATGCCACTTCACCCGCAGCAAGAGCGGCAGTTCGTCGAGCACGGCGGGTTCGACGGTGTCGGCGAAGGCTCGGGCCCGGTCGAGGAACGCCTCGTGGAAGGCGCGGTCGCCGTCCGGCAGGGCCTGCATGAACAGCCACAGGTCGCCGCTGAGCACGGAGGAGTCGTAGCGGCGCTTGCCCTCCCGCCAGCGGTCCGCCGCCCGCTTGTCCTTGGCGGCGCGCGCCTCGGCGAGCCGGTCGGCGAGGAAGCCGCTGGCGGTGAGCACGGCGGTGGTGCGGTCCTGTACGGCGCGCGGCCGGGTACGCCGGTTGGTGATGGAACCGTCGCGGTCGCGCCACAGGTAGACGGGCTCGCTCAGCACGTCGACGCTGCGGGCCGTGAAGTGGGCGGGCACCATGACCGGGGTGTCTTCGAAGAGCATTCCCACGGGGAAGGCGAAGCGGCCGCGTTCCCAGAAGTCGCGGCGGAACACCTTGTTGCAGGCGATGCGGTCGCCGAGCAGGGACCAGTCGTCGGTGACGTGGGTGGCGTCCCGGTCCTCGGCCATCATCTTGCGGAACATGGGCGACTGGACCTGGCTGCCGTCGGCGCGCAGCCGGTACACGTTGCCGGTGGCGAAGTCGGAGCCGGTGCGCTCCAGGGCGGCGAGCATCCGTTCGTAGGCGTCGGCGGGGACGATGTCGTCGCTGTCGACGAAGGCGAGGTGGGCGCCGGCGGCGTGGCGGACGCCGGTGTTGCGGGCGGCGCCGAGACCGGCGTTCTCCTGGCTGATGAGGGTGAAGCGGGGGTCGTCCGCCGCGAACGCGCGGGCGATCTCCCCGCTGCCGTCGGTGGAGCCGTCGTCGACCATGACGACTTCCAGGTCGCGCACCGTCTGCCCGGCCAGCGAGCGCAGGCACGGGTCGAGGAACTCCTCGACGTTGTAGATGGGTACGACGACGGAGAGTCGGGCTGTCATGCGCTGCGCACGATCCTTCCGGAGAACTGCGGGAGGCCTACTCGTGAACAACAGAGGTCACTGCCACGGGTCACTCGGAGTGCGCCGTACGAGTGATCACGCGCGGCCTCCCGTCACGCTCACGGCTTGACGGCGATGCGTCCCTCGTCCATGCGCAGCAGCAACAGCCGTTCGCCGGTGCGTTCGAGGAACTCGTCGACGGCCTGGCGCGAGCCCTGCCAGTAGCCGTAGTCGTCGATGAGCAGGACGCCGCCGGGCACCAACCGGTCATAGAGGTGGTCGAGTTCGTGCCTGGTGGAGGCGTACCAGTCGGTGTCGAGGCGCAGGACGGCGATCTGTTCGGGCGCCTGGCCCGGGACGGTGTCCTCGACCTTGCCCCGCACGTAGTGCACGCGTTCGGCGGGGTAAGGCACCTGTTCGAAGCCGGACTTGACGTCGTCGAGGGTGGCGACGGCCCAGATGGGCCGGTCCTTGCCCTGTGCGGCGAGGAGGTCGGCGGCCGCCCTGCCGTCGCGCCGCAGGTCCTCGTCGGTGGGCGGGGTCATGCCCTCGTACGTGTCGAACAGGTACAGGTCGCGGTCGGTGGCGCCGCAGTGCAGCAGCGTCCTCGCGCACGCCTGCATCGAACCGCCGCGCCACACACCGCACTCGACGATGTCGCCGGGGATGCCGTGGCGGACGACGTGCCGGGTGGCGAGGATGAAGGCGTTCAGGCGCTCGGGGGAGGTCATGGTCCACGGTGTGACCGCGCGGATCGTCTCCTTGGCCTCGTCGTCGTAGTCGGCGGGCAGCGCCCGTTCCTTGGGCTTCGCGGGCCCGGGAGGGGAAGCGGCGGGCGCCGGTCGCGGTCCGGGCGCCCGGGTGCGCTGGGCGGGCACCTGCGGGTGGCGGGTCAGGTGGTAGCCGGTGATCGTCTTCAGTGCGGTGTTGACAACTCTCTTCCATGCCATGGGGCGCGACCCTAGGCATCATTCGCCCCCACTGTCACAAACCGTCAATTCTGCTTTACTTCAGGGAGGTTGTGGCGCTTGCACCGCTTGAGGTTCTCGCGGTGTTTGAGGTGCTTGCGGCGCCCCAGGCGGGTTGGTGGTGGTTCCACCATCGCCTGGCGGGTTCCTCGATGTACGTGTACGCGGCCCAGGACAGGCCCACGACCAGGGTGGCGACGCCGAGCAGCGTGAAGACCGACAGGTTCGTCGGGGCGGGGCGCCCCCAGCGGTCGAGGATCAGGTGGTTGACGGTCTGGTGGAGCAGATAGAAGGCGTACGACCAGGCGCCGAGCCGCACCATGAGCGGCGTGCACAGCAGGCCGCGCCGCCCGGCGCGCTCGCGCTGCGCGTACGCGACGATGACGAGGACGGAGAAGAGCGCCACGAACGGGCGTACGGTCCAGTCGAGTTGGTCGACGACGGTACCGGGCAGCCAGGCGCCCCGGTGCACGTACACGACCGTGTACGCGGCGAAGACGAGGGCGACCGGCGCCGGGCGCGGCGCCAGCGGCAGTCCGCGCGCGATGGCCAGGGCGAGCGCGAGGCCGAGGAGGAACTCGGGCAGCCGGGTCACCGGGTTACGCATGACCCACGCGCTCATGGACGGCGAAAGGTGCGTGGCCGTCCACCAGTTGACCGCCCACATGGCGACGAGCCCGGCGCCCGCGAGGGCCAGCAGGCTACGGGTGCGAAGACGGTAGGCGGCGCGGATCACCAGCGGGAACAGGAGGTAGAAGAACACCTCGACGCTCAGCGTCCAGGAGACCGGGTTGCCGGGCAGGGTGGGGACGGCGCCGGGGAGCCAGGTCTGTACGAGCAGCAGCGAGGCGAAGAAGCTCAGCGGGTCCCAGGGCACGTGCCCCCACCGGTGGAACACCCACAGGCAGGGCAGCGCGGCCGCCAGGTGCAGCGGCCAGATCCGGCCGACGCGGCGCCAGTAGAACGTCTTGGCGGACGCCCCGACGCGGTGGCCCCACGTCAGCAGGAAACCGGACAGGACGAAGAAGAACCCGACGCCGTTGACGCCCATCGTCGAGTACGGGAAGAGCACGGGCGCGTGCGCGATGCCGCCCCGGGCGCTCAGCCCGGTGAAGTGGTGCGTGAACACGGCGAACGCGGCGATGAAGCGCAGTCCGGTCAGCGAGTCGAGACGGGGGGCGAGGCGCGCGCGGGCGGTGCGGGCGGGACGGGGGACAAGGGGGCTTTTCGTGGTCAGCATCCAGGGACCAACCTCCCGCACGTCGACTCGGTCACTGGCCGTCGCCCCTTCGTGTGGTGCGGCGCGGTCCGGCGGTCCCGCACGCGCCCGCGCCGTCGGCGACGCGAACGAGCTTGGCGCCGCGCGGCCCGTACGCGGTGGCCCGGTAGGGCGCGGGGACCGGCTGGTCGGGTTCCAGGTAGAGCCAGTCGACGTGCCACCGGCACAGCAGCCGGGCGCGCTCGGCGGGGGCGGTGGCGGGGTCGGCAGCGGCGCGGGAGTCGTCGCGGCGGCGGACGGCCTCGGCGTGCGGAATCTCGGGCTGCGGCCAGGCCGGGCTGACGGTGTACACGCCGTAGGCGGGCAGGATGTGGAGGGGCCGGTACCGGTCGGTGAGGACGACGTCGCCGTAGCGCAGGTACGGCTCGGCCCACGGGTAGCCGTGCCACAGGGTGCGGCGCTGCATGTGGTCGAGCAGGACGCCGGGCACGAGCCGGCGCGGCACCAGGTACAGCACCGCGCTCGACTGGGTCCAGGCCCCGAGGAAGGTGGCCGCCGCGACCACGGCGCAGGCCAGTCTCGCCGCCGCGCCGGACGCCCACCGCTCGCACACCTCGACGGCGAGCGCGCACTGCAACGCGAGCACGGCGAACGGGATGGCCCGCCCCCATGTGTAGTGCCCGCTCACCCACCCGTAGCCGACGACGCAGGTCTCGGCGGCGAGGACCAGGGCCAGCGGGTCGCGCCGGGTGCGCCGCAGGCGCAGCGCGAGCGCGGGCAGCCCGAGCAGCGCGAGCCCGTACGTGCTCAGCGGATGCCAGTACTGGCGTACGTGGAAGAAGTCGAGCTGTGAGGCTCCGGCGAGGCTGACCACACTGTAGTAGGGCCAGCAGGCGAGGAGGGCCGCGCAGACGGCGGCGCCCGCCGCCCAGCAGGCGACGTCGCGCCGCGTCGGCCGCCGCCCGGCCACGGTGAGCGCCGCGGCCCCGGCCCCGACGCCGACCGCGGTGACCGGGTTGACGAGGACGACGAGCGCGGCGACCACACCGATCAGGGCCCAGCGCGGGAAGGAGGCGCGGCGGCGGGCGAGGAGGGCCCACAGGTGCAGGCCGAGGCCGAGGGCGAGGGTGCTCGGGTAGGAGATGGCGACGCCGAGGCTGACCAGGGACGGTGTGCCGCTCCACACGAGGAGCCTGCGGCCCCACAGGACGAGCAGGAACACCACGGCGAGCACCGGGGCCCAGCGGCGGGCGGTGAACGCGCGCACCAGGGCGCGGACGCCGCCGACCAGGACGAAGGCGTCGGCCGCCCCGGCGAGGGCGAGCACGCGGAAGGTGCCGAGCCCGGTCAGGCGCGCGAACAGCGCCGCGCCGACCGTGTACGGCGTGTAGTACGGGCTGGAGCCGGGCCGGTCGACCAGCGGGCTGCCCGGGTCCACCAGATGGTGGCGGAGCCGGTCGACGACGGCGACGTGCTGCCCCAGGTCGCCGATCCACGGCAGCCGCCAGGCCACCGCCGCCAGGGCGAGCGCGACGACCAGCAGGACCAGGTCGGGCGCGCGGGTGCGGGCGGCGCG
>NZ_JAPHNL010000085.1 GCF_026274175.1 Streptomyces beihaiensis | reverse complement strand
GTGCGAGCGCGGCCCCGCCCCGGCCTTCACCGCTCGGCCAGCGCCTCCGCCTCGTCCTCGGCCGGAACCATTTCGATGGCGGCCGTGTCGTCGTCGGCGGGTGTCTCCCGCTCGGGGAGCAGCGCGAGCACCGCCTTGCGGTGGGTCTCGCTCGTCGCGTCGTCGTACGGGTCGGGGGTGGCGGGCACCTGGAGGCGGTGCACGGCCCCGGTGCCCAGGCGGGCGTAGCCGCGACCGGGTGGGATCTCGGTGGTGGGGGTCGTCCGCGGCAGGGTGCCCAGCACGTCGCGGAGCTCGTCGGGCGTGGCCGGGCCGAGCACCACGCGCGCGCGGGTGTGCTGGCGCACCGGGTCGATCAGCGCGTCGAGGCTGTCGAACTGCTCGGCCACGACGACCGTGACACCGGCCGCCCTGCCGTGCCGCAGCGGCACCTGGAGCAGCGACTGAGGATCCTTGCGGCCGTCGGCGGCGGCGACATGGCCGAGCGCGCCGGGCCGGTCGAGCAGGATCCACAGCGGGCGCTTGATGTCGTCGGGCGCGGGGTGCCCGGCCTGCCGTGCCCGGTTGGCCGCGATGAGGCGCCGCTCCGTCTCGTGCGCGGCCCATTCGAGGCTGGCCAGGGCGCCCGTGAGGCCGCACTCCACGGCCAGGACGCCGTGCCGACCCACCAGGCACGCGTAGTCGCCGGTGGCGCTGCCCTCGACGACGAGCACGTCGCCGTGGTGCTGCAGGGCCTGCAGGGCGATCGAGCGGACCAGGGAGGTGGTGCCGCTGCCCGGCTGGCCGGCGATCAGGAGGTGGGGCTCGGTGGAGCGGGCCCCGGTGCGCCAGACGACCGGCGGCATGTCGCGCTGTTCGTCGCCGTCGAGGACGGGCAGCGTGCGCTGCACCCCGGTGTCGTCGGTGAAACCGAGCACGGTCTCACCGGGCGCGGTCACGAAGTGCTGGGCGGCGATGCCGGTGGGCAGCGGGTCGAGCACCGACACGGTCAGCCGGTTGCCCTCCTCGTCCCACTGGAAGTGGTATTCGCGGCCCCGGCCCATTTTGGCGTGGAGCAGTTGCTCGATACGCGCGCGCGAGTCGGCGTCGCCGTCGGCGAAGTACGCCGGGTAGCGGATGTCGATCCGGTCGACGCGCCCGTCGCCGTCGAAGTCGAAGGTGGTGAATGCCTTCTCCCACTCGCCGCCGTGCGCGTACAGCGGACTGGGGTCCTCGGGGACGGAGAAGTAGGGGACGAGTGCCTCGTACAGCGACGACAGCCGCTCCAACTGGGCGTCGTCGGGTCCGGTGCGCACCGGCGGCTTGGGGTCGCGTCCCTTCCATCCGGCGGCCGCCATCAGCGTGATGAACGCCAGCAGCGGCCCGTAGGGGATGAACACCACGACCAGGCCGACCGCGGCCACCATGAACAGCATGGGGCCGCGCCGGTCCTTCGGGGTGTCCGCCCACCTGCGCCGCCCGGTGGTCGCGAGGCGGCGCAGTCCACGAGTGATCGTGATGAGCGGATGGAGGACGTCGGTGGCGCCGTCGGCGGCCGTCCGTGCCATTTCCCGGCTCCGGGCGATCGAGGCGCTGCCGTTGCTCAGAATGCGGGGGAGAGGGCGCCTGGCCACGTCGGTCTCCTGAGGGTGTGTGCGGGTGTGCGGGCCGTCAGAACTTGATCCCGCCGAGCAGGCTGGCGAGGCTCTGCCCGCCCGCCTTGATGCTCGGGGCGATCGCCGTGCCCGCCAGATAGAAGCCGAACAGGGCGCAGACCAGCGCGTGCGACGCCTTCAGGCCGTCCTTGCGGAAGAACAGGAAGACGATGATGCCGAGCAGCACGACGCCCGAGATGGACAGGATCATGAGAGTTCTCCTGGTTGATGGGGACAGTCACCATGAGTTCTTCCAGGCTCACAGCATGTATCTATACGACAAAAGGTGCAAATGGGTGGAATTTTGTTTGTTTCACCCAAGTGGAAGGCGGCTGGTCAGTCGCCCCGCGTGCCCCGGGACGGCCGTTCCGTGTGCTTCGGGTCTTCGTGATCTTTGCCGCGGCACCGGCCGCTCATGTGCGCGGGCGGGCAGTACGCTGTCGATTCACTCGTACGGCGGCACGTCGTACCAGCACGGATGCGAAAGGCGGTTCGACCGATGAGCGAAGCCCCCGACCCCGAGGTCGTGGAGCTGGCCGGCAAGATCTTCGACCTCGCGCGCCGCGGCGAGACCGAGGCGCTCACCGGGTACGTGGACGCGGGCGTGCCGGCGAACCTGACGAACGACAGGGGCGACACGCTCGTCATGCTCGCCGCTTACCACGGGCACGCCGACACGGTCCGCGCCCTGGCCGAACGCGGCGCGGACGTCGACCGGCCCAACGACCGGGGCCAGACCCCGCTCGCCGGCGCCGTGTTCAAGGGTGCGGAAGACGTGATCAAGGGCCTGCTCGCCGCCGGAGCCGATCCGGCCGCCGGCACGCCGTCGGCACTCGACACGGCCCGGATGTTCGGCAAGCAGGAGCTGCTGCGGCTTTTCGGGGAATCCTGAACACCGGGTTGACCAGGTATGACGGGGGTGCGGGAAATGTGGTCGCGGTGGACGGAGCCACTGGGTCATCATGACGGCGTGATTTACGGACGCGATGGCGGGGCAGGCGCTGCCCAGGCGCCGCGCGGCCCGTGAACGGCCCGGCTTCGGGCCTTGGACGAGAGGCAGAGAAATGGTCTACAGCAAGCAGGAAACGGCGGGCGTCCCGACGTGTTGTCGCGTGGCCAGGTAAGGCAGGTCCCCGGTTGCGTCGACGCTTGATGTGAGGCTGTTTCCCATGTTCGAACCGGTCATAGCGCCCAGCGGTACGCTGCTCGGCCTGCTCCAGCGAGGCCGCGGCGACGGCACGCTGCACGCGCTGACGGCCCCGCGCCACGAGGCGCTCGCTGCTCTCGACCAGTGTGTGCTGAGCGATCCCCGCCACGACTGGCAGGTGGAGAACCGCTCCCTGTACTACGCCCGTCTCTACCTCGACCTCCACGGGGAGCTCGGGGAGATCGAGCGGCATCTGTTCGCCCCCGAGGACCTCCTCGACACCGACGAGTCCCGCACGGGCCTCGCCCTCGCCGTCCTCGGCCACCTCGCCTCCTACGGGCGGCGGGACGCCCTGGAACTGCTGCGCCGGTACGCGGCGTTCGGCGGGAACTGGGCCTGGGCCCTGGACGAGCTCGCCCTGCGCGACGACGACGCGAGCCTGCGTGCCCTGGCCGAACCCGTGCTCGCGCGGTTCCCGGCCGACGCCGAGGGCTCGGCCGAGCTCGCCGCCGCCGTCCGCGACGCCTTCGAGCCCCGGCCCTGGCGGCTGTGGGCCGACGACCCACGCCCGCATGTGGGGGCGCGCGTGCGTGCCGCCCAGGAAACCGGGGCGTTCGACCGCTGGCAGCGGCAGCTGCGGCCCTCGGGCCCGCGCCCCGGATGGAGCGTGCGTGCGGTCTTCGACTGGGCCGACGAGGGGAGCGAACGCGGCGCCGCGCGTTACGTCCCGGCCGCCCGATGTCTGGCCGCCGTAGCCGGACCCGAGGACCGCCCCGAGATCCTGGCCGCCGCGCGTGCCGGGACGGACGGGGCACGCTGCACCGCACTGCGCCACCTCGCCGACACCCACGATCCGCAGGCGCTCGACCTCGTCGAGGCCGCCGTGGACAGCCCCTCCCGCACCGTCGTCGACGCCGCCGTCGACGTCTTCGAGCGGATGCGCAGCGTCGCCGCCGTGGAACGCGCCCGGCAGTGGGCGGGCAGGCCCGACGCGCTCGGCGCCGCCGCGGCCCGCGTCCTCGCCTGCCGCGGCGGCACCCGCGACCGCGACGCCGTCCTGGCCGCCCTGCGCGACTCCGTCCGGGCCGACGGCCCCGACGGCCCGACTCTGTGGCAGCTCGTCGACGGGGCGGGCCGCCTGGGCATCGCCTGCGCCGCCCCCGTACTGCGCCACATCTACCGAGAGACCGCGTCGTCGCATCTGCGCGGCCATGCCGCGCGGGCCCTCGCCGCCACCGACGCCTCCTTCGCCTCCGGCTTCGCCGTCGAATGCCTGTGGGACTGCGAGGAGTCCACCCGCGAGGTCGCCGCACGCCACGCGGAGACCGGCGACAGCCGTGTCGTCGAACAGCTGCGCCGCCTCGCCGCCGACCCGGCGGAGGAGGCCGAGGTGCAGACCGCCGTCCGCAGCCGGATCGGACCCGACGCGCCGGCCGTGTGACCGACCGATGTACGGGAGGCGGCTGCTCCGCGGGGCGGCCGCCTCCCGGCGTTCGCCCTGGTTGCCCGCCGTTCTCCGGGGCGAGACCCACCCGTCGAACGCTCACGGGACGTTCCACGACCCGAAAGATCCATGTTGACGTGGTCACGTCCGGCGCGGCGACAACACCGGTATGCGTGTCGTCATCGTGACCGAGTCCTTCCCGCCCGACATCAACGGTGTGGCGCACTGCGCCCTGCAGACCGCGCGGCACCTCGCCGCACGCGGCCACGACCCTCTCGTCGTCGCCCCGGCCACCTCCGCCGGTCCCGGGGCCGACGCGGGCGCGCCCTGCCCGGTCGTCCGCGTCCCCTCCCTCCCGCTGCCCGGCTACCCACAGGTCCGCGTCGCCCTGCCCAGCCGCCGCGTGGCGCAGACCGTGGCCGCCCACCGCGCCGACATCGTCCACCTGGCCAGCCCGTTCGTGCTCGGCGTGCGCGGCATGGCGGCCGCGGCCCGGCACGGCGTCCCCGCCGTGGCCGTCTACCAGACCGACCTGGCCGGATACGCCCGTACGTACATGGGGGCGGGCGAAGGCACCGCCTGGCGGCGCATCCGCGGGGTGCACACGGCCGCCGACCGGACCCTCGCCCCCTCCACCGCCGCCCTGCGCGACCTGGAGGCGCACGGCGTCCCCAGGGTGCGGCTGTGGCCGCGCGGCGTCGACACCGTCCGGTTCCGGCCCGAGCGGCGCGACGCCCTGCTGCGCGCCGAACTCGCGCCCCGCGGTGAACTCCTCGTCGGCTACGTGGGGCGGCTCGCGCCCGAGAAGCACGTGGAACTCCTCGCGCGCGTGCAGCGCCTGCCCGGCGTCCGCCTGGTCGTGGTCGGCGACGGGCCCAGCGAGACGTCCCTGCGCGGCACGCTGCCCGACGCCGTGTTCCTCGGCCGCCGCACCGGCGACGAACTCGCCCGGATCTTCGCCTCACTCGACGTCTTCGCGCACACCGGCCCGTACGAGACCTTCTGCCAGACCGTGCAGGAGGCCATGGCCAGTGGAGTGCCGGTGATCGCCCCCGCGGCAGGGGGGCCGCTCGACCTGGTCGCGCACGGCACCACGGGGCTGCTGGTGCCGCCCGGCGACCAGGACACGGTGCACGACGCCGTACGGGCGCTCGCAGCCGATCCCGGGCTGCGCGCCGCCTACGGCGCCGCCGGCCGGGCGGCCGTGGCGGACCGCACCTGGGAAGCCGTCGGCGACCAACTGGTCGAGCACTACACCGAGGTGCTGCGCGCCCGAACGGCGGTGGCGGCATGAGCGGGGCCGACCAGCACAGCGGGCGCACGGCCGGTGGCCCCCGCCGTGGCGTCGACGGGGAGGCGGGCCGGCCACTGCGGATCGTGCGGCTGGCGAACTTCGTCGCCCCGGCGTCCGGCGGCCTGCGCACCGCACTGCGGGAGCTGGGCGCCGGATACCTGGCGGCGGGCCACGAACCGGTGCTCGTCGTGCCGGGGGAGCGGGCCTCGGACGAGCACACCGACCAGGGCCGCGTCATCACGCTGCCGGGAACGCCACTGCCGGGCACCGGCGGCTACCGGGTCCTGTCCCGGCGCCACCACGTCGCACGGCTGCTGGAACAACTGCGCCCCGACCGCATCGAGGTGTCGGACCGTACGACACTGCGCTGGACCGGCGCATGGGCACGGCACGCGCGCGTGCCCGCCGTGATGGTGTCCCACGAGACCGCACACGGCGTCCTGCGCACCTGGGGGGTGCCCGAACGCGCGGCACGCAAGGCCGCCGACGCGCTCAACACCCGTACCGCGCACACCTACGCGCGCGTGGTGTGCACCACCAAGTGGGCCGAGCGCGAGTTCCTCCGCATCGGCGCCCGCAACGTGGTGCGCGCGCCCCTCGGAGTCGACCTCGTCCGCTGCCGCCCGGGACTGCGTGACACCGCCGTCCGCGCACGGCACGCGCGCGAGGACGAGATCCTGCTGCTGATGTGCACCCGCCTGTCCGTGGAGAAACGGCCGGGCACCGGTATCGACGCGATGGAGTCGCTGCGCCGCGCCGGAGTCCCGGCCCGGCTTGTCGTCGCCGGAGACGGTCCGCTGCGCGACCGGCTCGAACAGCGCGCGCGGGAGCGTCGGCTGCCCGTCTCGTTCCTCGGTCACGTCACCGACCGCGACGCCCTGGCGACGCTCCAGGCCACCGCCGACGTGTGCCTCGCTCCCGGGCCCGCGGAGACCTTCGGACTCGCCGCCCTTGAGGCGCTGGCCTGCGGCACCCCGGTCGTCGTCAGCGGCTCGTCCGCGCTGCCGGAGGTGGTCGGAGCCGCGGGCGCCGTCGCCGCTGACGCCCCGGAGGCGTTCGCCGCCGCCGTGCGAGAGGTCCTCGCGCGGCCGGTACGGCGGCGCAGGCAGGCGGCACGCGCGCGTGCCGGGTGCTTCGGATGGGACACCGCGGTGGCCGCGTTCCTGGCCGCGCACGAGGTGCCTGCGCATGACGTGCGTGCGCATGACGCGCGTGCGTACGACCGACGTGCGCATGACGTGCCTGCGCGCGGGGGGCCCGCGCCCCTCGCGCCCGCGACACGCGTGGCGCACACGCCGAACGCCCGGTACACGGCGTGAACGGGCTCCGGTTCGCCGCGCTGGGCGACTCCCTCACCGAGGGCATCGGCGACCCCGCCGAAGGCGGCGGCCTGCGCGGGTGGGCGGCGATCCTGGCCGACTGCCTCGCGCCCGTCGAAGTCCCGGTGGAGTTCCGCAACTTCGCGGCGTCGGGCGCCAGGACCGCGGACGTCCTCAAGGAACAACTGCCCCAGGCGCTCGCCTTCGCCCCGCACCTGGCCTCCGTCGTCGTGGGCGTCAACGACACCCTGCGCCGGAGCTACGACATCCGCGCGGTGGCCGCCCGGCTCGACACCACGTACGAGGCGTTCGCCGCCCGCGGCACCCTGCTGCTCACGGCATGCCTGCCGGACCCCGGGGCGATGCTGGGCCTGCCCGGCGCCCTGGCCCGGCCGCTCGCCCGCCGCCAGCGCGCCGTCAACACGGTGGTGCACGCCCTGTCCGAACGGCACGGCGCCCTCCACCTGCACATGGCCGAGGACGCCTGGGTGGCCGACCGGCGCCTGTGGAGCGCGGACCGTCTGCACCCGGGGGAGCGCGGGCACCGGCTTCTCGCCGCCCGCTTCCACACGCTGCTCACCACCGCGGGGGCCGCCTGCGGCCCGCCGCCCCGAACAGAGCCGGAGCGACCCGGCCCCACGCGCTCCGCGGCACTGTGGTGGCTGGCCACCGCGGGCACCGGCTGGGTGGCGCGCCGCAGCACCGACCTGCTGCCCCAACTGCTCGCGCTCGCCGCGAACGAGGTACGGCACGGCCTGTGCGGCACCGGCGCACGACTCGACCTGCGGGCCTGCGCCGGGGCCGCGGAGGCGCTCTCGTCGCTCTGCGCGCCCCCGCCGCCGCGCCACGACGGAGTCAGGGCCGGGGCGGCCGGGTAACAGCCGCCGGACCGGCGGCGGGACCGGCGGCCGGACCGGTCCGTCGGGCCGCGGCGCCGAGGCCATCTGCGCCGTTTCGACCGTTGTCAGACCCAGCGCATACTCTGTGCTCCGTGACTTCGCCTGCCACCACGGACTCCGCTCCGCCCCAGCTCAACGCGGGGCCGCGCCCCGCACCGGGGCCGGCCGCCGACGAAGGTCTCGCACGCCGTCTTCGCGCGCTGGCCTGCACCGCGCCGCTGCACGACCTCGACGTGCGCAAGGCCAATCTGGCGGGAGAGTACTCCACGTACGGGATGGCGGAGGTCGCGCTCGCCGCGATCGACCTGGTCACACTCAACATGGACTTCGACACCGGCGCCGACCACGAGCAGATCGTCGCCCGCCTCGTACCGCGCATCGCCGCGCAGGCCCCGCGGCGACCGGCCGGCGAGCACGAACGCGTGGCGCGCTGGGTCCTGGAGAACCTGATCAACGTCGGCAGCGTGGACCGCGGATTCCGCGCCGTGTACGGCACGTTCGCGCCGGACGGCTCCTATGTCCGGCGCGACTACGACTTCAAGCTGATCGAGGAGGTCCCGGGCCACGGCGGCAGCGTCTACCTGCGCACGACGGACGAAGCGGTCAACGTACTGGTGGGCGCCCTCGACACCGACGTCACCAGCGCCCAGATCGCCGCCGAGGTCAAGCTCGAGGTCCTCATCAGCCGCGGCCGCCTCGCCGACGCCCAGCTCGCCGCCGAGCAGGCCCGGTACCGGACCGTCCAGTACTCGGAGACGCTGCGCAAGGCGCTGGACGCCACACGGCGCAATGTCCGCGCGGTCGACTGGCTGCGTGCCGTGCCCGACATGATCGCCGAGGCGCTCGACCACGTCGCCGACCGCTACCGGCACGAGAACGCGATCCTGACCAACATCCGCAAGGCGCGCGACGAGTCGGAGGACCCCGAGCAGAAGCGCCGCGCCGCCGAACTCGTCGACATCGTCAAGGACTGCATCCGCCGCCACACCCAACTGCAGTCGCGGCTGCTGGAGGCAGGCCCCCTCTTCCGCGCCGAGCAGGACCGCCAGGCCTTCGCCGCGCCGTCCGCGCGCGCGGGACTCGACCTGTACGGCCAGCTCGTCGCACCGCTGCTCCCGCTGCCCGTCGAGAGCGCGACCCGGGTGACCGACGCGTTCTTCGCACGCGGCACAGGACTGCGCACCCCCGTCTGCGTACGCGTCGCGGACCTGGTCGACATACTGCTCACTCCGCCCGTGGAACGCGATCATCTCGGCGCCGAGATGCCCGAGCCCGACCTCATCGCCACCCCGGACGACAGCCGGTTCAGCGAGGAACAGCTCGCCGCCGCCGCCGAACTGCTCGACCTCCCGGCCGACGCGCCCCGGCGTCTGTCCGGGCTGCTCGCCGACGCCCGGGACCGTGACCCCGAACTTCCCTACCTGGTCGCTCTCCTCGCGGTGCACGCGGCGAGCCCGCCCGTCGGCACCGCCTACCGGCAGGGCGAGGAGAAACTGCTGTTCGCCGTCGACGACGGCACACAGCTCGACGACCCGGAGTTCGGCGGCGCCGACCTGATCGTCGGCACGGCCCTGCTCGACGCGGCGGGCATGGCCGCGGGCCGGACGGAGGTGGCGTAGTGCACGACCGCACCCGTACAGACACGGGCACGCGCACCCTCGTCGGCACGCGCACCGGCGTCGGCACGCACGCACGAACAACCGAGGAGCACCGACCGTGACCGAGCACCCCGAAGAGCACGCCGAGTGGGGTGGGGCCGACCCGTCGGTCCCGGCGACGGCCGCGGCGCCCCTGACCCCGGCGGACGCCGCCGACGCCGCACGGCTGGTGTCCTTCGGACTCCAGCCGAAGCTGCAGCCCTCCCGCGACCAGGAGTACGCCGAACTGCTCCGCCGCTACCGCGAGGACCCGCCGTTCGCGCGGCTCGCCGACGCCGTCGCGACCGGGCTCGGCCTCGTCGTCCTCGAGGTCTCCCCGCGCGCGGGAATGGCCGTGACGGCAGCCGAGGACTCCCTGTTCGCCGTCCGCATGGGCGACTACGCACGGCGTGCGTCGACCGACGCCACGGACCGGTTCCTGCACGGCCTCGCCCACCTCGCCGTCGCCGCGCTCGCCTTCCCGCGCCCCGAGGACCTCGCCGACGACGGCTACATCGGCCGCGTCAGTGTCAACGGGGTGGACGCGTTCGTGCGCCAGGCCTGCCGCAGACTCGAGGAACGCGCCGAGGAACAGGGCGAGAACACCGACCCGGCCACCGACACCCCCGGCCTGGAGGCGGCCTGGCGGATCTGGGCGCGCCGCAGCGCCACCGGGGCCACCAAGGACGCGCGCAGACTCGCCGGTTCGACCACCGGGATCGTCGGCAAGGCCGTGGCCTTCCTCACCGACTCCGGGTTCCTGCAGCGCACCGGCGACGACGGCGGAGGCACCTACCGCACCACGGCCCGCTACCAGTTGCAGGTACGCGACATGGCCGGGAGCGCCGCCATGGCCGAACTCCTCGATCTCGGTGTGGTTCCCGTGTCCGACGGATCGGCGAGCCTCGCGCCGCCGATGGACGAGGACGGCGGCGAACTGGTCGCCGACGCCGGACTGCCGTTCCACTCCTGACCGTCACCGCCGCCGCTGCCCCCTGCCGAAGCCGCCCGCTCAACTTCCGCACCTACCACGAGAGTCCGCCATGTACGAGCTGTCCCGGATTCGCCTCTACTCCATCGGGCCCGCCGGTGCGCGCTACGCCGACACGGTGCTCGACCTGCGTGGCGTCGGCGAGCCCGTGCCCGCCCCCGCGCCCGCCCAGGCGGAGTTCTTCGAGGACGAGCCCGTCGGACCGCCGCGCCGCCCCGCACCCGCGGGCGTGCTCTTCCTGGAGAACGGGGGCGGCAAGTCCGTCCTGCTGAAGCTGATCTTCTCGGTGATGCTGCCGGGCCACCGCAACACGCTCGGCGGCGCCAGCTCCGGCGTGCTGCGCAAGTTCCTGCTGGCCGACGACTGCGGACACGTCGCCCTGGAATGGCAGCACACGCGCACCGGCGAGTGCGTGGTGGTCGGCAAGGTGAGCGAGTGGCGCGGACGCCAGGTCTCCAACGACCCGCGCAAGTTCGCGGAGGCGTGGTACTCGCTGCGTCCCGGCCCCGGCATGAGCCTGGACTCGCTGCCGGTGGCCGAGGCATCCGCCGTGCGCCCGGCCACCGAGGGCGCTTCCGGTGCGCGGGGGCGGCGCCGCACCATGAAGGGCTTCCGGGACGCGCTCACCGAGGCCCACAAGGCATACCCGCACCTGGAAGTGCACTGGGAGGAGATCCACGACCGGTGGAACGAGCACCTGGGGGAGCTGGGCCTCGACCCCGAACTCTTCCGTTACCAGCGGGAGATGAACGCCGACGAGGGCGAGGCCGCCGGCCTCTTCGCCGTCAAGAAGGACTCCGACTTCACGGACCTGCTGCTGCGCGCCGTCACCGACACCAGGGACACCGACGGCCTCGCCGACCTGGTCGGCGGCTTCGGCAACAAACTCGGCCGCCGCGCCGAGATGATCGCCGAGCGGGACTTCACAGCGGGCTCCGTCGACCTGCTCACCCGGATCGTCGAGGCGGCCGACGCACGGGCACGCGCGCGTGACATCCACGCCGCCGCCGAACGCCGCACCCGCACGCTCGCCCGCCGTCTTTCCGCTCGCGCCGCGGTGGAGCGCGGCCGCGCCGCCGAGCTCGCCCGGCAGGTCACCGCCGCCGCCCGCACCGTCGCCGAGGCGGAGACCGCGCGGGAGCGCAGCGCGCTGATCTCCGCCGAGCTGGCCTACCGGCACGCCTCCCTGGCGCTCGCCGGGGCGGAGAAGGCCGCCGCCGCGCAGAAGCGCGAACTGGCCGACGCCCGCACCCTGTACGCCGCCTGGCAGGCCGCCGAGGCCGTCCTGCGCCACCGCGCCGCCGCCGACCGCTCCGCGCGCGTGGCCGACGCCATCCGGGAGGCGGAGCGCGACGCGGCCCCGGCGCTCGCCGCCCGTGCCAAGGCCGCCGCCGAACTCGTCCGCGCCCTGCACAGCGCCGCCGAGAAGGCCGAGCAGCACGCCAACGAGGAGGAGGAGCGCTCCGCCGTCCTCCAGGCGGCGGGCGAACGCGCCCACGCCGACGCGACCACCGCCGCCACCGAGGCACAGCGCGCCCGCAGCGAGCTGGGTCACCTGCGTCAGCGGCTCGACGAGGTCGAGCAGGAGACCGCCGAGGCGGTCCGCGCGGGCTGGATCGACGACAGCTCCCCGGACACCGACCCCGCCCGCGCCGCGCTGGCCGCCAACGACGCGGAGAAGACCGCCGTCGCCGCCTGGGACACCGCCCGCGAGGCCGCACGCCGCGCCACCGAACTGGCCCGCGAGGCCGCCGCCGCGGAATCCCGCGGCGAGCTGACCGCCGCGCGCGCCGCCGACGCCGCGCGCGCCGCGCTCCAGGCCCATCAGGCGGAGGAGCGGGCCGCCGGGGCCCTGGCCGCCGAGGAGCGCCTCGCCGAACTCCTCGGCGTCGTGGCAGCCCGGCCGGCACCGGGGGCGGAGCCGGCCGTCCAGCCGGAGAACGGCGAGGACGAGCCCGCCGACTCCCCGCTGACCACGGATGAACTCGACCGCGCGGCCGACGATCTCAAGACACTCCTCGACGACTCCGTCGCCACCGCGGAGCGCCAGCTCTTCGACCTGCGCACCGCGGCCGCCGACGACGCCCGCATCCTCGGCGCCCTCGGCGACGGCGGACTCCTGCCGCCGGGGCCCGACGTGCTGGCCACCGTCGAGTTCCTCGGCGAACACGGCATCCCGGCCCTGCCCGGCTGGCGCTACCTCGCCCAGGCCGTCGATCCGGCCGACCACGCGCGCGTGCTCGCCGCCCGCCCCGAACTCGTCGACGGTGTCGTCATCACCGACCCCGCCTCCCACGCACGCGCGCGTGAAGTGCTCGCCGGGGCGGCCC
>NZ_JAPHNL010000084.1 GCF_026274175.1 Streptomyces beihaiensis | reverse complement strand
GGCACGGGCTGCGGGGCGAGAGGCAGGTCCGCCTCGGCGGCGCGCTCCGCCTCGGCGCGGCGCTCCTCCAAGCGTGCACCGGCCTTGCTGATCCCGGCACCGAGCCGGTCGAGCCAGCCTGGAACTCGCGACATGATCCGTCCTTTTCCCCCGTGCGCTCTCATCAACTCCCCCGGGAGCCTTCGGCACCGACCCGACCGTACATGGAAAAACCGCTGGAACCCCTCACCGAAGGACGGTGAGGGGTTCCAGAAGGTTGAGAGAGCGGCCGCGGCGGCTCAGTACCAGTTGTTGGCCTGCCAGAACGTCCATGCCTGGCAGGGGCTGCCGTAGCGGCTGTCCATGTAGTTGAGGCCCCACTTGATCTGCGTGGCCGGGTTGGTCTGCCAGTCGGCTCCCGCGGAGGAGTACTTGGAGGCCGGCAGCGCCTGGAAGAGACCGTAGGCGCCCGAGGAGGCGTTGACCGCGCGGTAGTTCCAGCTCGACTCGTGGTTCACGATGTTGCTGAAGCACTGGAACTGGCCGGACGGCACCATCTGGCGCGCCATCGCCTGGATCTGGGCGACCGTGTACGACGACTGCGGGGAGAAGCTGGAGGCGTCGCGCGTCGCGGAACGGCTCGCGGCCTCCTTCTTGGCCTCGGCACGCGCCTTGGCCTCCGCCTCGGCCTTGTCCTTCGCCGCCTGCGCTGCCTTCTGCTTGGCGATCGCGTCCTCGGCCGCCTTCTTGCGGGCGGCCTCCTCCGCGCTCTTCTGGGCAGCGGTGTCGGCCGCGATGGCCTGCGTCTGTGCCTGCTGCGTCAGGGACGCGGTCTGCACCTGCGCCTGCTCACCAGCGGGTATGTCGGCGAGGAGGGTCGCGTCGCCGGCCGTGGCCTCAGCCTCGTTCGAGGGCTGAGCGGTGCTGCCCGAGGCAACACCCACGACGGCGCCGACAGTGGTGACCGCGGTGGCCGAGGCCACTGCGAATCCCCGGACCGAAATCCGGCTCACACGGGTTCCTTCCAGCATCGCCCGCTGAAGTGTGACCCTCGCGGACGCAATCGTGCCCCTGGCACTGGCCTCCCAACTGACGGGTCACGGGAGGCACGGGCCCGGTGGGCAACTCCCGTTGTGGGAGCGCCGCGTGGTGCTCGGGCGGCATACGACGGCCTCTATGAAGTTCAAGGTGCAGCCGGGGCTGCTGTGGTGCTGTGCCGCTGGGGGTACGCATGTGTCGTATGCGGGGCCTGACAGGACCGTGACTCTGCCGTATCCGGACGCCGCAAGGCAATTCTGCGTTGCGTGGGAAAGGTCACACCCTGTTTGTGCCAGGCGTTTTTCGGAAACGAGCACACGCCGCGACGCCGCCCGGCTAAGCTCTCTGGCTTCACCGGACGGCGCCAACTGCTGCGAAACCGCGGCGAATCACCCCAGAGGTGACATCGTCGCCCTCGCCCCCCTCTAGATGTGACCGTCCTCCAGCATCTCGGTCACCAGGGCCGCGATCTGCGAACGCTCCGACCGCGTCAGCGTGACGTGGGCGAAGAGCGGGTGCCCCTTGAGCTTCTCGACGACCGCGACCACGCCGTCGTACCGACCGACCCTCAAGTTGTCGCGCTGGGCGACGTCATGGGTGAGGACGACACGGGAGTTCGCCCCGATCCGGGACAGAACGGTCAACAGGACGTTCCGCTCCAGCGACTGGGCCTCGTCCACGATCACGAACGCGTCGTGCAGCGACCGGCCCCGGATGTGGGTGAGCGGCAGCACCTCCAACATCCCGCGCGCGGTGACCTCCTCGATGACCTCGCGCGAGGTGACGGCGGAGAGCGTGTCGAAGACGGCCTGCGCCCAGGGGCCCATCTTCTCGGCCTCGGTGCCCGGCAGATAGCCGAGCTCCTGCCCGCCCACCGCGTACAGCGGCCGGAAGACCATCACCTTCTGGTGCTGGCGCCGCTCCAGGACGGCCTCCAGGCCCGCGCAGAGGGCGAGCGCCGACTTGCCGGTGCCGGCCCGGCCGCCCATCGACACGATCCCGACGTCCGGGTCGAGCAGCAGATCGAGCGCGATGCGCTGCTCGGCGCTGCGCCCCTTGATGCCGAACGCCTCCCGGTCGCCGCGCACCAGGCGGACGTTGCCCTCGGGCGTGACCCGGCCGAGCGCCTTGCCCCGCTCCGACTGAATGGTCAGGCCCGTGTGGACGGGCAGGTGGGCGGCCTCGGGGACGTAGACGCCTTCCTCCTCGAAGAGGAGGTCCACCTGCTCGGCGGGGAGGGTCAGTTCGGACATCCCGGTCCAGCCCGACTCGGTGATGGCGAGCTCGGCGCGGTACTCCTCGGCGAGGAGACCGACCGATGACGCCTTGATCCGCAGCGGCAGGTCCTTCGACACGACGGTGACGTCGAACCCTTCGGCCGCCAGGTTGCGGGCGACGGCGAGGATGCGCGAGTCGTTGTCGCCGAGCCGGTAGCCGGAGGGCAGCACGCTGGGGTCGGAGTGGTTGAGCTCGACGCGCAGCGTGCCGCCCAGGTCGCCGGTGGGGATCGGCGCGTCCAGGCGCCCGTAGCGGACCCGGAAGTCGTCGAGCAGACGCAGCGCCTGCCGGGCGAAGTAGCCGAGCTCCGGATGGTGCCTCTTGGCCTCCAACTCCGTGACCACGACGACGGGAATGACCACTTCATGCTCGTCGAATCGGGTCAGGGCGTTCGGATCGGCCAGCAGGACGCTGGTGTCGAGAACATAGGTGCGCCGGTCAGGCTTGTGACTGGGGCGCTTGTTGCTGGTCACCACGGAAGGACGTACCCCCTCGGATGAGGTCGGGGAGCGACGGAGAGTGTGCTGGGCCGGGCGGGCGGAGGAGACGCCGGTCGACGGCCCCGATGCGCGGGCCGAGAGCCGGCCCTCCAAGTCGTCAGCCGTACGCCTGCGGGCACGGTCGTCCTGGTGCAAAGGGCCTCCCGGGCGGACGGCCCCGTGCCGTCCGCTGAGATCTGGCGTCCGTGGTTCGGACGCCGACCTAGAAGGCCTATTCCCTCGAACAGGCGCCGCCATGCTTGGGCATATGACGGCGCCTTCGTAAACTCCTGGTGACGCCCGATGGCGCACGAGTCCCCGGGGGCGTGCCCCGGGCGGGGCCTGCCCGGAGCGGGGCGTCAGCCGCCGTACCTCCGGTGGCGGGCCGCGTAGTCGCGCATCGCGCGCAGGAAGTCGACCTTGCGGAAGGCCGGCCAGAAGACCTCGCAGAAGTAGTACTCGGAGTGGGCGGTCTGCCAGAGCATGAAGCCGGACAGGCGCTGCTCGCCGCTGGTGCGGATGACGAGGTCGGGGTCGGGCTGGTCGCTCGTGTAGAGGTGACTGCCGATGAGGTCGATGTCGACGGCGTCGGCGACCTCCTCCAGGGACTGTCCCTGGGCGTTGGCCTCCAGCAGCATCGAGCGGACGGCGTCGGCGATCTCCTGGCGGCCGCCGTAGCCGATCGCGACGTTGACGAGTATCCCGTCGACGTGTGCGGTGGCCTCCTCGGCCTCCTTGAGGGCCGTGCGCATGTCGGACGGCAGCATGTCGGTGGCGCCGACGTGGTGGACGCGCCAGCGGCCGTCGGCCGCGAGCGAGCGGACGACGCCCTCGATGATGCCGAGGAGCGGGACCAGTTCCTCCTGGGGACGGTCGAAGTTGTCCGTCGAGAGCAGCCACAGCGTGACCACCTCGACGTCCGTCTCGCTGCACCAGCCGAGGAACTCCTGGATGTTGTCCGCGCCCGCCTGGTGACCCTGGGCGGTGGTGGATCCTGCGGCCTTGGCCCAGCGCCGGTTGCCATCCATGATGACCCCGATGTGCTTGGGCACCTGGTTGTGATCCAGGTGACCCTCCACCCGGCGCGCGTACAGCCTGACCAGCAGGCCGCGCAGCCTGTCGCGCAGGTTCACGGTCGTTTCAGCCCCTCAGTGCAGATGTCCGTGTGGGGGTCCGTGCGGATGGCGGTTCCCCGAGGGCGAAAGCCTACCCCCGCTCCAGCGGTCCTCAAGTGGGGGGTGTCAGAGCCCTGACGTAGCGTCGTGCCCATGAACGACACCACATCCCCCTACGCGGCCGCGTCCGACCGCTACGACGCGATGGAGTACCGCCGCACGGGCCGCAGCGGCCTGAAGCTGCCCGCGATCTCGCTCGGCCTGTGGCACAACTTCGGGGACGACCGGACGTTGTCCTCGCAGCGCGCCATCCTGCGCCGCGCGTTCGACCTGGGCGTCACACACTTCGACCTGGCGAACAACTACGGGCCGCCGCCCGGCTCGGCGGAGCTGAACTTCGGCAAGCTCTTCGCCCAGGACTTCGCTCGCTACCGTGACGAACTGGTCATCTCCACCAAGGCCGGTTATCTGATGCACCCCGGTCCGTACGGCGAGTGGGGCAGCCGCAAGTACCTGATGTCGTCGCTCGACGCGTCGCTGAAGCGGATGGGCCTGGATTACGTCGACATCTTCTACTCGCACCGTTTCGACCCGGACACCCCGCTCGAGGAGACCATGGGCGCGCTCGCGTCGGCGGTGCGCCAGGGCAAGGCGCTGTACGTCGGCGTCTCGTCGTACAACAGCGAGCAGACGGCCGAGGCGGCGCGGCTGCTGAGGGAGATGGGCGTCCCGGCCCTGATCCACCAGCCGTCCTACTCGATGATCAACCGGTGGACCGAGGACGACAAGCTGCTCGACACGCTGGAGGCGGCCGGCATGGGCTGCATCTCCTTCGTGCCGCTCGCGCAGGGCCTGCTGACGGGCAAGTACCTGAACGGCATTCCGGAGGGCTCGCGCGCCACGCAGGGCAAGTCGCTCGACCCGAACCTGCTGAGCGAGGAGGTCGTGCGCCGCCTGAACGGCCTGAACGACATCGCCCGACGGCGCGGCCAGTCCCTGGCGCAGCTCGCTCTGGCGTGGGTGCTGCGGGACGAGCGGATGACGTCGGCTCTGATCGGCGCGTCGAGCGTGGCGCAGCTGGAGGAGAACGTGGCGGCGCTCGCCGGTCCGAAGCTGACCGACGAGGAGCTGGTGGAGATCGACTCGTTCGCCGTGTCGACGCCGGGCACGAACATCTGGGCCGGGCGCGGCTGACCGGACGGAAAACCGGGACAGAAAAACGGGCCGGTCCGTGGGGGGGGAGACGGACCGGCCCGAGGGGGGGTTTCCACCATAACCCTTCGTAAGGGATGTCGTGTGCACCGGCGGGCGACAACTACTCTCCGAAATCGCCCGGCGACGCCCTGACGCATGGTTCAGGCCGCGCGGCTACTGCCCTGCGGGGGTCGTACAGGTGCCTGTGGCACGTGGCAGACGGATAACACCGCGTGTCCGGCGTCCCTCTCCCGTGTCAGGCGCGTGGTTGACGCGTCACCGGGCCCGGAGAGGGGGCGCGAGGGCCGCGCGGACGGGGCGCGCACATTGGCGCATTCGGGCGGGCGCGCACGGGCCCCGGTTCGGACCGGCCGGGCGGACGGCCGTCGGAGACCGGGGCGGACGCCGAGGCTGAGGACGGCACGGCACCGCGCAGCCCCCTCCACTGCGCGGTACCGCCGCGCAGCTTTGCTCACGCGAATTGCCGTTGGTCTGAACTTACTCGACTCTTACGTTCGGTTCGATCGCCTGCCGATAACGATGCGGAATCGGTTGCCGCGAGCTACCGTGTGGCCACTCAGAGGTTGTACGGGTCGACGGGCGTGGAGGGCATGGAGAACCTGGAGGGCCTGGAGGGCTTGCGCGCCTCGATGAGATGACGCGTGCTGTGGGCGACGAACGGGCCCTCGCGCTCGATCCGGTCGTGCAGCGCGAGCAGCCGCGGCCGGTAGGCGTCGACGGTGAACCCCGGCACCATCCAGACCACCTTGCGCAGGAAGTGGACGACGGCGCCGATGTCGTGGAACTCCATGCGCAGCCGCTGCGCGCGCAGGTCGACGACGTCGAGCCCGGCCTCCCGGACCCGCGCAGCCTCCACTCGCGGGTCTCGGCCGCTGCGGACCTCCTCCGGCTGCGGTCCCAGGAAGTACTCGACGAGCTCGAACACGCTGCTCGGGCCGACGTGTTGCGCGAAGTACGTGCCGCCGGGGCGCAGCACTCGCGCGATCTCCGTGAAGTGCGGCTCGACCGGGTGGCGGCTGGTGACCAGGTCGAAGGCATCGTCGGCGAAGGGCAGCGGCGCGCCCGCGCCGCCGGGTGTCGCGACGACGACCACGCCACGTGGGGCGAGCAGCCGGGTGGCCTTGGCGACGTTCGGCGGCCAGCTCTCCGTCGCGGCCGTCAGGGGCGGCAGCCTCGGCGCGAGGTTCAGCACCTCCCCGCCGCCGGTGTCCAGGTCGAGCGCGGCGTCCACGCGCGCGAGCCGCTCCCCCATCAGCCGGGCGTACCCCCACGAGGGCCGCTCCTCGGTGGCCCGGCCCTCGAACCACGTGAAGTCCCACCCCTCGGTGGGCTCGGCGACCGCCTCGGCGACGAGTTCGTCGAAGGTGCGGGAGGGGCGGGAGGTGTGGCGGGAGGGGCGGTCCGGAAGGTCGGTGGGGCTCATGCAGTCCATGCTGGCAGGGGGCGGGCACACGCACCTCTCCATTTCGCCGGGGCCGTTGTCGGTGGTCGCCGCTACGTTGGAGACGCACGCCGAGAGGTGAGTCACCGAGGGGGAGGAGCGGCGTCATGAGCGAGGTACAGGTCAGGCACGTCCCGTACGAGGGCGGGGAGAAGGAGAGCCTCCACGTGGCGCTGGACCGCCACCGGGACGTCGTCGTGTGGAAGCTGGAGGGGCTCGACGAGGAGCGGGCGCGGCGTGCGCTGACCCCGTCGGGCACGAGCCTGCTCGGGCTGGTCAAGCACCTGGCGTCGGTCGAGTACTCGTGGTTCTGCACGACGTTCGGCCGGGAGAGCGAGCCACTGTGGTTCGACCCGTACGAGAGCGAGGACATGGCCCCGGCCGACGACGAGACGATCGACTCGCTGCTCGCGTTCTACGCGCGGGCGCGCGCGGCGGCCGACCGGTCCATCGCCGAACTCCCGCTGGAGGCGGTCGGGACGGCGTGGGACGGGCGGAAGGTGTCGATGCGCTGGGTGCTCGTGCACATGCTGGAGGAGACGGCGCGGCACGCGGGCCACATGGACATCCTGCGAGAGCTGACGGACGAGGTGACGGGTTGCTTCCCGTAGGCATGACCGGGTCACGTCCCGTGGGCATGACCGTCGACCGGGCCTGACCGTCGACCGGGCCTGACCGGAGGCCGCGGGGACCGAGACGGTCCGAGCCGGGAGCGGTACGCGGCCGCCCCGGCGGACTGCCGTACACGCGCACGTCCTCGTACGATCCCGAGAACCAGGACCGCGGCACCCGGCCGAGCACCGAGCACCATGGGTGAGGAGCCTCTTTGTTCACGACCCGTCCGACTCTCCAGGGCACCTTCGGCATGGTGTCGTCCACGCACTACCTGGCCTCCCAGTCCGCGATGGCGGTCCTGGAGACCGGTGGTAACGCCTACGACGCGGCCGTCGCCGCGGGTTTCGTGCTGCATGTCGTCGAACCGCATCTGAACGGTCCGGCGGGCGAGGTGCCGATCATCCTCGCCCCGGCCGACGGGGAGGTGCGGGTGCTGTGCGGGCAGGGCGTGGCACCGGCGGGGGCCACCGTCGCGCACTACCGGGACGAGCTGGGGCTCGGCCTGGTCCCCGGCACGGGGCCGCTCGCCGCGGCCGTTCCGGGCGCGTTCGACGCCTGGATGCTGCTCCTGCGGGACCACGGCACCAAGTCCCTCGCCGAGGTCCTCGCGTACGCGATCGGGTACGCGGAGGGCGGGCACGCGCCCGTGGAGCGGGTCGGCGCGACCGTCGAGACCGTGCGCGCGCTCTTCGAGAGCGAGTGGACGTCGTCCGCCGAGGTGTACCTGCCCGACGGGAAGCCGCCGCGGCCGGGCGAGTTGCTGCGCAACCCGCGGCTCGCCGGCACCTGGCGGCGGCTGATCGGCGAGGCGGAGGAGGCGGGCGGGGAAGACCGCGTGGCGCAGATCGAGGCGGCGCGGCGGGTGTGGCGCGAGGGGTTCATAGCCGAAGCGCTGGTGCGGCAGGCCCGGCGGCCCACCCTGGACACGAGCGGCGAGCGTCACGCGGGCACGCTCACCCTGGCCGATCTCGCCGCGTGGGAGGCGAGCTACGAGGCCCCGGCGACATACGAGTGGAACGGGTGGACGGTGTGCAAGGCCGGTGCCTGGAGCCAGGGCCCCGCCTTCCTCCAGCAGCTCGCCCTGCTCCCGCCGGAACCGGCCGAACTGCCCGCGTACGGCAGCGCGGACTACGTCCATCTGCTCATCGAGGGCTGCAAGCTGGCGATGGCCGACCGGGAGGCGTGGTACGGGGACGCGGCGGGCGGCGGCGCCGCCGAGGCACCGGTGCGCGCCCTGCTCCGCGACGCGTACAACGCCGAGCGTCGCGCTCTGGTCGACCCCGGGAAGGCGTCCCGGGAGCTGCGCCCCGGCGCCCCGCTCGGTGCCGAGCCCCGCCTGAGCGCCCACGTGCGCGCGGTGGCCGCCGGAGAGCCGGGGGCGCAGGCCGGTCCCGGCGCGGCCGGGGCGGGCGAGCCGACCGTGAGCGCCGACGGCTCGACGCGCGGCGACACCTGCCACCTCGACGTGGTCGACCGCTGGGGCAACATGGTGGCGGCGACGCCGTCCGGCGGCTGGTTGCAGTCCAACCCGGTCGTGCCGGAGCTGGGCTTCCCGCTCGGCACCCGGCTGCAGATGGCCTGGCTGGAGGAGGGCCTGCCGAACTCCCTCACGCCCGGCCGCCGCCCGCGCACCACGCTCACCCCGTCCCTCGCCCTCAAGGACGGTGTGCCGGTGATGGCGTTCGGGACGCCGGGCGGGGACCAACAGGACCAGTGGCAGGTGCACTTCTTCCTCGCGGTCGCGCTGCGTGAGGCCGTCCGCGGCGGCCTCGACCTCCAGGGCGCGATCGACGCGCCGAACTGGCACAACGAGTCGTTTCCGGGCTCGTTCCACCCGCGCGGCATGCGCCCCGGCGCGGTGACGGTCGAGGCACGTATGCCGCGGGAGGTCGTCGACGAGCTCCGGCGGCGCGGCCACGACGTGACGGTGGGCGGGGCGTGGTCCGAGGGCCGGTTGTGCGCCGTCGCGCGCGACCCGCGCACGGGTGTGCTGTCGGCGGCGGCGAACCCGCGGGGGATGCAGGGATACGCGGTCGGAAGGTGACACCGGAGAGTGACGGTGTCAGGCGCCGCCCGGGGAAGAGGCCGGTCGGCCCCTGGCCCGGGGGCCCGCCCCCGGGAAGAATCGGGGGCTGTCCCCAGGGTCGAATCAGGGGCAGGCCCTCTTCCGCCGCCCCCCGGTGACGCACGTACCCTTGGCAATCCCCCCGCCACCGTAAGAACACGGCCCGTTCCCACACACCAGGCTGTCCGTCCCCCGCAGAAATGCGAGCAGATGTCCGTTCGTTCCGTACGCTCCCCGCGACGACCGGCGCGATCCACACGATCCGCCCGGTCCTCGATAGCGGCTTGGCTGACCCGCCTCTACTTCGCCCGTCTCCGCCGCAAGGGCGGCAGCCTCGACCTCTCCATCCTGTCGAAGCTTCCCGACGCCGCACTGCTGCCGCTGCGCCGGGAGGGCCTCGACCCGGTGTCCGAGCTCGGCGCGCTGCGCGACCGTGAACCGGTGAGCAAACTGCCCATACCGGGCATGACGGTCTGGCTGGTGTCCGGGTACGACGAGGCGAAGGAAGTCCTCAGCGACGCGAAGGCGTTCAGCAACGACTTCCGCCACCTGGTCGGTGTGGGCGGCGCGGGGGCCGACCAGAACCCGGGCGGCCTCGGTTTCTGCGATCCGCCGGACCACACGCGGCTGCGCCGCCTGCTGACGCCCGAGTTCACGATGCGGCGCCTGTCCCGCCTCACGCCGCGCATCCACGCGATCGTGGAGGAGCAGCTGGCCCAGTTGGACAAGGCCGCGCAGGCGTCGCCGGACGGCACGGCCGACCTGGTCGAGCACTTCGCGATGCCGGTACCGGCGCTGGTGATCTGCGAACTGCTCGGCGTCCCGTACGAGGAGCGGGAGGCGTTCCAGCGGTTCTCGGTCGCGCGGTTCGACGTGCTGGGCGGCGCGGGCGCGTCGTTCGGCGCGGTGTCGCAGTCGCTCGACTATCTGCGCGGCGTGGTCGCCGAGCAGCGCCGCTCCCCCGGCGACGGCCTCCTCGGCATGCTCGTGCGCGAACACGGCGACTCGGTCACCGACGAGGAGCTGACGGGCCTGGCCGACGGCGTACTGACCGGCGGCCTGGAGACGACGGCGAGCATGCTCGCGCTCGGCACGCTGATCATGCTGCGGGACCGGGAGCACTTCACCGCGATACGTGACGCGGAGGACCCGGCGGCGGTGACGGCCCCGTTCGTGGACGAGCTGCTCCGCCACCTCACGGTGGTGCAGACGGCGTTCCCGCGGTTCGCCCGGCAGGACACGGAGGTCGGCGGCGTACCGATCGCGGGCGGCGACGTGGTGATCGTCTCGCTCAGCGCCGCCGACCGCGACCCCCGACTCGGCGGGCCCGACGACGACATGGACGCCTTCCTCCCCGCCCGCCCGCCGACCGCCTCCCACCTGGCGTTCGGCTACGGCATACACCGCTGCATCGGCGCGGAGCTCGGCAAGATGGAACTGCGCGCGGCCTTCCCTCAACTGGTCGCCCGCTTCCCGGAGATGGAACTGGCGGTGGCCCCCTCACAGCTGGAGTTCCGGAAGCTGTCGATCGTGTACGGGGTGGATTCGCTGCCGGTGCGGCTGCGGGACTGAACGTCCGACCGGGAACGGGGACGAGGAGGAGCCCGCCCCGTACGAACACCGCGTCGTCCCCGGCGGGCGGGCACGCGCGCAGAGCGGCTCAGGAGCCGCCTCGGCTGCTCTTGGGGAACGACACCTCCACGCGGCGGTTCTTCCTGCGGCCTTCCTCCGTGCTGTTGTCGGCGATCGGATAGTCCTCGCTGTAGCCCCTGACCTGGAACGTGATGTCGGAGCCCTGTGCGCCGAGCGCCGTGGCCAGAGCGTCGTGGACCGCTTCGGCGCGCGCCTTGGAGAGCTTGAGGCCGTGGGCGTACGTGCCCAGGTTGTCGGTGAAGCCGAAGACGCGGACGGTCTGCGCCTTCTGCCTCTCGACCTCGTCGGCGATCTCGCCGATGCGCGCCTTCGCGTCGGGGTTGAGCCTGGCGCTGTCCTTGGCGAACAGGACCTCCGCCTGGAGCGCGAAGGTCACGTCCTCGCTGGTGTCGCTGCGCCGCTCGTCGCCGGACATGTCCTCCACGACCGACTTGATGTCGAGGACCTTGGCGGGCGCGAGCGTGGCCCCGTCGGCCAGCCGGAGGCCGGGGCTGCTCGCGTCGACGTGCGGCGGCGGGGACGTGGTGGTGCTGCCGGGCGGGGCACCGGTGCGGGCCGGAGCGGGGGCGCCGCCCGGGCCGCCGTTGCGGGGAGCGGCGTGCGCGACCGCGCCGGCGGCGAGGACGACGGTGACCGTGGCCGCGGCGAGGGCAGCGGTGGTTCTACGCGTACGGGGCGAGGCTGTGGGCATGGGCGCGGTCACCCGCCCTCGGTGAGCTGGATGGACGCGGGCGGCATCGCCCCGACCTGGAAGGTGACCTTGTCGCTCCCCTGGGGCGGAGCGGGGAACTGGGCGTACCAGTCGGTGGTCTGGCCCGCCTGGACGCCTCCGCCGTCGAACTTCGTGCACAGGCAGTGGCCTTGGGTGTCGCGCAGCACCAGGTACTTCTTCTTGCCCTGGGCGTCGACCAGGGACGCTCCGGCGAGCGAGGCGCCGTTCACGCTCAGCTCGCGCTCGTCGCCCTTCCAGTCCGCCGCGATCCAGAACTTTCCGCTGTTGTTCGTCACGGTGCCCGACACGGTGACGAAGCCGCCCTGGTCGCGTCGCGCGGACGTCACGGCGAGGGTGACTCCGTTGCCGGTGACGGTGGCGAGAGGCTGGGAGGCCGAGGCGGACGGCGAGGCGGAGGGCCGCGAGCCGGCGCCCCCGGCGGCCTGTGCACCGGAGGAGGCCGACGGCTTTCCGCCGCCGGACCCATCGCCGCCGCCACCGCCCCCGCCGCTGCCGCCGCACCCGGCGAGGGAGAAGGCCAGTGCGGTCAAGAGCGCCACCGCGGTCATCGCCCGGCGGGACGTGCTGGTGCGCCGAAGTCTCATCGCTGCGGCTTCCCTCCCAGTAGTTCGGTGACTCGGTCGTTCAGCGGGTCAGTGGTTCACTCGGCCAGGCGGACGGAGAACAAGGCTGCCGCGTCCGGCAGGTCCCCGGCGTGGAAATGCCGGGGATCGATGTCGAAGCCCTGTCCGTCGCAGGTCACGTGGACGGCCTTCTTCGGGTCGGCGTCGGCGGGCACGGCACAGCGCGGCCGGATCACGGCGGTGGCGTGGGCGGTGGCCCTCCGGTTCTCGGTCCCCGGGATGATCGTGTGCCCGACCGTGCGGCGGGAGCGGACCTCCACGCGGTAGCCGGGGAATCCGCCGGCCCGGGTGGGGTCGGGCCCCGCGACCACGTCGGCGTCGTTGGCGGCGGCGAGCCGGGAGGCGGCCGCGTACACGCCGCTGCCGGCGCCGTACCCTCCGGCTCCTTGGTCCCCTTGCCCGTCGAGCCACCCGATCCAGTCGCCGCCGTCGGCGACGGCGCGGCCGAGCCCGTCCGCGAGGTCGTCGCGCGCGGAC
>NZ_JAPHNL010000083.1 GCF_026274175.1 Streptomyces beihaiensis | reverse complement strand
AGCCCAGCCAGCAAAACGACCAAAAAAGAAGACGACCACCCCGAAGCCCCGCCGCACAGGTTAAAGATCAAGCTAGGACGAGACGAGCGCCCCCGTGTCCACCGGCGTCGTCGCCCGCGCCGCCCGCCGCGCGTCCGGCGCGACCTCGTCCGCCGTCAGCACGTACCCCGTGCCGGAGTGCGTGGTCGACCGCGCGAAGACCACCCCGTACACCTTGCCGTCCGTGGTCAGAAGCGGGCCGCCGGAGTTTCCGGGGCGGACCGTGGAGCGGATCGAGTAGATCTCGCGCGTGACGCCGTCGCGGCCGTAGATGTCCTGGCCCGCCGCCCGGATCGTGTCGGCGACCGTCGCCGCCTCCAGGTCGAGGCCGCCGTTCTCCGGGTAGCCCGCCACCACCGCCGCGTCGCCGCGCGAGGCGCTGTCGTCGAAGGAGAGGACCGGCGCCGCCCGCAGGTCAGGCACGTACAGGACCGCGACGTCGCGCTCCGGGTCGAACAGGACGACCTTCGCGACGTACGGGCGGCCCACCCCGCCCACCCGCACCCACGGGTCGTCGATGCCCGCCACCACGTGCGCGTTGGTCATCACGTGCTGCGGCGCGTACACGAATCCGCTGCCCTCACGGCCCTGCGAACCCGACGCGCCCTCCACCTTGACCGTGCTCCGCTGCGCCGAGCGCGTCGCCGCGGCGGTCACGCTGTCCCCGGACGGCTCGGCCACCTCGGCCGACGGCTCGTCCACGAACGGGTTGAAGACCTGCGGGAACCCGGCTGACGTGAGCGCGCCCGTGGCCCGCGAGAACCAGGACGGTGTCGTCGACGGCATCACGTCCTGCACGGCGCCGAGCACCGACGAGCCCCGCACCGCCTGATTCACCATCGGCGACGACGACGTGGCCAGCACGCTGCCCGCCACCCAGGCCACGACCAGGACGGCCGCCGCGCTCGCGACCGCGCCGCCCGCCCCGTCCGCCACCCGCAGCGGACCCGGCGCCCGGTCCATGCCGCCGCGCACCCGCAGCGCGAGCCGCCCGGCGAGCGCGTGCCCGGCGACCGCGGGCAGCAGCACGGTGACCACCGCGACGAACGTGGCCGTCGACGTGCCCCGGTCGACCGTCTCCATCAGGTACGGCAGCAGTACGACACCGATCACGGCGCCGCCGACGAAACCGGCCAGTGCCACGCAGCCCGAGAGCAGGCCGCGCCGGTAGCCGGAGAGCCCGTAGGCGACCGCCAGCACGACCAGCACGACATCGAGTACGTCGGGTATGTGCACGTCCATACCTTTGACAAACGTCCATGGACCCGGCGCCGGTTCCACCGTTCGGCGTACATGTGGCCGACCGCACAGATCCGGACGGTGTGACACCGGGCCCGTGCGGACCGGTGTCACACCGGCCGGCGTCAGGCGGGCTTGAGCGTGCCGCCGCCGTCGAGCCGGTACGTCCTGCCGCCGAGAGCGGGGCTGAGCGCCTTGTCGTACGTCACCGTGTGGCCGTTGCTCTCGATGCCGCCGATCATCTCCTTGACGGACGTGCCGGGGGCGGCTTCCAGCGCCTTGAGGGACGAGTCGTCGGCGACGGACCAGCGGGCGCCGCCGGCGAGCGTCAGGGAGGCGCCCCTGATCCTTCCGTCCAGCTTCGTCCTGCCCCTCAGGTCGAGCGTGGCCCCACCGCCGCCCGAGACCAGCGTGTCACCCTTGAGCCTCTCGCCGTCGGCCGTGAACGTCACCGTGCCCCCGTCGCGGACCCGCAGCAGCTTCCCGTCCTTCGTGGTGGCCTCGGCGCCGCCGGAGAGCCGCACGTCCGCCGTGGCCCGCTCGACCAGGAAGACGTCACCGTCCGACGCCTGCACGGAGCCGCCGCTCATCGCGAACGACGCCTTGCCGTCGCCGCGCAGCACCACGCCGCCCGCGGCCGCCGAGGCGCGTACGTCCTTCAGCGACAGCGCCCCGCCCGGTTCCACCGTGAACGCCTCCGAGTTGGCCAGGTCGAACAGCGTGTTCGCGACCGACACGTCGCCGCAGGTCTGCACACCCGGGGAGCCGCACCCCGCCGACGTCATCGTGCCGCCGGACACCGTCACCTTTGCACCGCCGGGCCCGGTCGCGATCGGCGCGGCCTGCGCGCCCGCGGTGTCGATCTGCACGTACCGCAGGTCGAGCGTGCCGCCGTGCGAGGCCATCACGCCGTGCGCGTACGCGCCCTTCGTCTTGATGCCGTTGCCGCTGAGCTCGGCCCGCGCGCCCCGGCCCGCCGCGACCACCCCGGTGGCGCCCCTGCCCTGGCCCTCGAACTGGCCGCCCGACAGCTGGAGCAGACCGCCGTCGCGGGCGAGCACGGCGGCGTTGCGCCCCCACGCGGCCGAAGCGGCGACCGACGTGGTGTCGCCGTACTTGTAGATGGCGGAGTCGTGCGTCGTCAGCTTCCCCGAGCCGGACACGAGCACCGCCGACGTGTCCGCCCCCATCGCCTTGTACGTCTTCCCGCGCGGCGTCACGACCTCGCTGCCGTCCACGACGAACGCCGCCTCGGGCGCCGAACCCGTCTGCGGGGACTGGTCGGGAGCCGGCAGACCGGTCACGCACCGGGCCCCGCTCGCGGTCGCCGCGGGCGAGGGCGGCGCTGGCGCCGTCGCTCCGTCGTCGGCGGTGCACGCGGCCAGAGCCAGCGGCATCAGCAGTACGGACGCGGTGACCACGGCCCGGCGCACGGCGGGCCGCCGCGGGTGTCGCACGATTTTCATGGGCCCTACGTTCACATCTCAGCCGCCCGCAGGCACATCCGGGTCGTCGCCTGGCGGGTCCGGCGCGAAGACCAGCAGGGTCAGGTCGTCGCGGACCGTGCCCGAGAAGCGCACCACGTCCCGCCACACCGCGTCCGTCAGGGCGGCGGGTTCCTCGCCCGCGAACCGCGGCAGCCGGGCCAGCAGCGGGTAGAAGTCACCGGCCGCGTTGCGCGCCTCCGTCACCCCGTCGGTCTGGGCGAGCAGCCGGTCGCCGGGTTCGAGGCCCAGCGTCAGCGGCTCGGGCGGCGCGAGCCCCGCGATCCCCAGACCCAGCGGCGCCGCGGGGCGCACGGGCAGCTCGCACACGGCGGTGCCGCGCAGCAGCAACGGGCGCGGATGGCCACAGCTGATCACCCGTACGACGGGGGAGTCGTCGGGAAACTCGAACAGCACCGCCGTCGCGAACAGCTCCGCGTTCTCGTCCTGCCCCGCGTCCACCACCAGACGACGGTCGAGCCGCTCCGCCACGCCCCGCAGATCCGGCTGGTCGAGCACCGCCTCGCGGAACGCCCCGAGCAGCCCCGCCACCGTGCCGACCGCCGACAGACCATGGCCCTGCACGTCCCCGACGACCGCCCGAACGCCACCGGGCGCGCGCCGCACGTCGAAGAAGTCCCCGCCGACCAGGGCCCCGCGCTGCGCCGCCCGGTACAGACCCGCGCACCGTACCGCCCCGACCCGCTCCGGCAGCGGCGGCAGCACCGCGAACTGGGCGGCCTCCGCCACCGTACGGACCGTCACCAGCTGCTCGTCACGGCGGCTGCGCACCCAGGCCAGGGCCACGCTGAGCACCGCCACGAACACCACGGTCACCAGGTCGGCGTTGCCCGGCCGGTCGAACCCCGTGTGCGGCAGCGCCACGACCGTCACCACGACGCCGCCGAGCAGCGTGGTGACTGCCGGCCCGTACGACAGGGCAGCGAGCGGCGGCACCGCGGACAGCAGGAAGCCCAGGTCGAGCCGTTGCGGCGTGAGTTCCTGCGCGGTGAGCAGACCGACGAGCAGCGCCAGCGGCAGCCAGCGCACCCACGGCGGCGGCGGTGCGCCGCGCAGCCAGGCACGCTCCTCACCGTCGCGGCGGCGCTGCACGGGCCAGGTCATGCCGGCTCGGCTCCTTTCGGCGGCGGGCGAACCGTGCCCCGCCCCCGGCTCGCCCCGCTACTGACTCACCTTGCTACGAGTCGGGGCCCGCCGCATGCGGTGGCTCAGGGCAGCCGTCACCGGGCCCGCCCGCCGTCACAGGGCCCGGCCCATCAGCACGTCGTCCACGTACTCGCCGTCGAGCAGGAACTCCTGCGGCTGCACACCCTCCACGGTGAACCCCTCGGACTCGTAGAGCCGCCGCGCCGGGGCGTTGTGACCGAGCACGCGCAACGTGATCCGGCGTGCGCCCTGCCGCCCGGCCTCCGCGATCGCCGCCCGCACCAGGGCCCGGCCGAGGCCGAGGCCGCGCGCCGCCCGGGCGACGGCGAGTCCCTGGATCTGCCGGACGTGCCCGTTCGAGACGAGCGGGGTGGGCGGGACGAGCCGGATGTAGCCGACGACGCTGCCGTCCGTCTCGGCGACGAGGTAGGCGTCCGGGGTGTTCCGCTCGTCGAAGAACGGCTCGTGCGCCGGGCCCGGCGGCTTGACCGCGTGCAGCGTGGACCAGGTCTCGCGATCGATGCGGCGGAGCGTCTCGCCGTCGTCCGGCACGGCGGACCGTATACGGGGCTGAAGCACTGACATGCGGATCACCGTACGCCGGTGCGAACCGGCGCGGCGGGCCGTGGCGCTGACAGATCGTTTACCCCGATCCCGGCAGACTGGGCCCATGACTCGTATCGCGGTGGCAGGAGCCTCCGGTCTCATCGGTTCGGCCCTCGTCCGGTCCCTGCGCGACGACGGGCACGAGGTCACACGGCTGGTCCGGCGTGCCGCGCACTCCCCGGACGAGGCCCGCTGGGACCCCAAGGCCGGTCACGTCGACACGGCACGGCTCGAAGGCTGCGAGGCGATCGTCAACCTCGCCGGTGCCGGTGTCGGGGACCACCGCTGGACCGCCGCGTACAAGCGGGAGATCCGCGACAGCCGTGTCCTCGGCACCAGCACCCTCGCCCGGGCCGCCGCCTCGCTCGACACCCCGCCCCGCGTCTTCCTCAACGGCAGCGCGGTCGGCTACTACGGCGACACCGGCAGCCACGTCGTGGACGAGTCGGCCCCGGCGGGCACCGGATTCCTGCCCTCCGTCTGCGTCGAGTGGGAGGCGGCCACCGCCCCCGCCCACCAGGCGGGCATCCGCACGGTCATGGCCCGCACCGGCCTCGTCGTGGCCCGCGGCGGCGGAGCCTGGAGCCGGCTCTTCCCGCTGTTCCGCGCGGGCCTCGGCGGGCGCATGGGCGACGGACGGCAGTACTGGTCGTACATCGCGCTGCACGACCATGTCGCCGCGCTGCGCCACCTGCTCGACGACGCCACCTTGTCCGGGCCGTTCAACCTCACGGCCCCCGACCCGGCCACCAACCGTGAGGTGACCGCCGCCATGGGCCGCGTCCTGCACCGACCGACCCTGCTCACGGTCCCGGCGCCCGCGCTGCGCCTGGTACTCGGCGAGATGTCGGGCGACGTCCTCGGCTCGACCCGGGCCGTGCCGACGCGGCTGCTCGAATCCGGCTTCACCTTCGCCTTCCCCGGCGTCGACGAGGCGATCCGGGCGGGCCTGAGCAGCCGGGTGGCCTGAGCGGCCGGGGTGGCCCGAGCCGCAGGGCGGGCGGCCTGAGCAGCCGGTCGGCCAGGACCACGGCAGGGCGCTACCCGAACCGTTCCGTCAGCCGCGGATACCGGCGGGCCAGCTCCGCCGGGTCCTCGAAGTCGACCGGGTCGCCCTCCGGCTCCGGCGGCGCCGCCGGGATGCCCAGGTCTGCCGCGACCGTCCCGGTCAGTTCCTCGTACGCCTCGTCCGCCGCGTACCCCAGCTCCTCACCGTCCCCGTCCACCTCCTCGTCGAACGCGTCGAGCAGTTCCGCCAGCGAGTCCGGGTCGTGCAACGCCCCCTCGAACACCTCCCGGCCCTGCCCGATCAGCCAGCACCGGAAGTAGTCGAACGCGTCGTCGCTCGCCCCGTCGAGCAGCACCCACGCCGCACCCCAAAGGTCCCAGCGGTAGGCGCGGTTGTAGCGGGACTCGAAGTGGCGGGCGAAGTCCAGGACCGATTCGGGGTCGCGGGCCAGCAGCCGGTCGACGAGCAGTTCGGCGTGGTACTCCGGATCACCGTCCGCGGCCGCGCGCGTGCTGTCGATCAGCTCCCAGAACTCGGTCTCGTCCATCACGGGACCAGCATCGGCCCTGCGCGCGGGCGACGCACGCCGAGCGGCCGATCCGGACCGGCGCCTCACACACCTCGCTCCTGCCCACCCGTATCACGCATACCACCCCGCCATCCGCCGGGCCGCCCGCGTGAACCGCTCCCGCAACGCCGCGGGAGCCACCACCTCCACCTCCGGACCGAGCCCCGTCAGCTGCGTGTACGCCACGTCCTCCGACTCGACCGGCAGCGTCACGGTCACCCGCCCGTCCGCGCCGGGACCGCCCGCCGCCGCGACCGCCTCCCGCGCGGCGACCGGGTCGACGGCGTACGGCAACCGGCGCACGCCCACCGACGTCAGCCGTACCACCACCCGCTCCTTCAGAAGCGCCCGCGCGAACCGCGCCGCCCGCTCCTGCCAGAACCCGGGCAGATCGAACGCCTCGTCCCGTACGAACCTCCCCTCGGCCACCGCCACGGACGTGAACCGATCCATGCGGTACACCCGGAAGCCGTCCCGCGCCCCGCCCCCCGCCTCGGCCCCACCCGCGCCCTCCGCTGCCCGCACCGCCGCCGCCAGATACCAGACGCCCGCCTTGAGTATCAGGCCGTACGGCTCCAACTCCCGCTCCACCACCGCTTCCCGGCGCCGGTACGCGACCCGCACCACCCGGTCGTCCCACACGGCCTGAGCCACCCGCGGCAGCAGCTCGGGCGGTTCCGGCTCCGTGAACCACGCCGGAGCGTCCAGGTGGAACCGCTGCGCCGCCGTGTGCGGAGCGTCCCGCAGCGACGGGAGCAGCGCCGCCGACACCTTCAGGCGGGCCGCCGACGCCGCGTCGTCGAGCCCCATGTCGCGCAGCGCCCCCGGCACCCCCGACAGGAACAGCGCCTCCGCCTCGCTGCGCGCAAGACCCGTCAGGCGCGTCCGGTACCCGCCGACGAGCCGGTACCCACCGGCCCGGCCCCGGTCCGCGTACACCGGCACGCCCGCCTCCGACAGGGCCTGCGCGTCCCGCGTCACCGTCCGCTCGGACACGTCGAGCTCACGCGCCAGCTCGGCCGCGGTCATCGACGGCCGGGACTGGAGCAGCAGCACCATCTTGATCAGGCGGGCAGCACGCATGGACCCATCATGGACCGCGCCACTGACAACGCCCCCGCCGCTACCGGCCGCTTCCGTCGGCGAAGCGCATCACCGAGAACGTGGCGCCCTGCGGATCGGCGAGCACCGCGAACCGGCCCGGCTCGACCGTCCTCGGTTCCACGAGCACCTGCCCCGCCAGCTCCGCGCAGCGCCGCGCCACGGCGTCCGGATCGGTCACGGCCACGTACAGGTTCCAGTGCGGGGGCACCTCGGGCGGCATGCCGGCGGAGGCCATGTCGAGCATGCCGCCGAACGTCTCGTCGGCGACGGTCCACTCGGTGTGCGCGGGGCTGCCGGGCCCCGCGGGACAGCGCCGCGCGCCCCAGCCGAGCACCGACTGGAAGAAGTCCACCGCGCCCTCCGTGTCCCGGGTCAGCAGCTCGAACCAGCAGAAGCCGCCCGGCACGTCCACCGCCTGGAACCCGGCGTGCTCGGCCGGTTCCCACAGCCCGAACGCGGCGCCCGCCCGATCCTGGCAGACCGCGAGCCGGCCCTGGTCCAGGACGCCCATGGGGCCCGCAACGACCCTGCCGCCGTTGCCCCGTACGCGCGAGGTCACCGCGTCGATCCCGGCGGTCTGGAAGTACGGCAGCCACGCCGCGGGCTGCTTCGGCGCCGTCACCGGGCGGACCCCGCACACCTGCGGGCCGTCGGGCCGGTCGAGCGCGAACACGGCGTACCCGCCGCCCGCCGGATCGTCCACCGGCCGCGCGTGCCAGCCGAACAGCGCTTCGTAGAAGAGCGCAGCCGCCTGCGGGTCAGGAGTGGACAGGTCGGCCCAGCAGGGCGCGGAGGGAGTCTTGGAGATCTTCATGGAGGTGCGGCCTCCCGGGAAACGGCCACGATGCGACGACCCGTCCATTCACGCACGCGTGCCCCGCCCCGGCAATCGGGACGGGGCACACGATGTCGTGCCGCGCGGGGCTTACAGGCCGTAGCGCTCGCGGGCCTCCTTCACGGCCGTCGCCTTGACCTCGCCGCGCCTGGCGAGCTGGGCGAGGGCCGCGACGACGACCGACTGCGCGTCGACGCCGAAGTGGCGGCGGGCCGCCTCACGCGTGTCCGACAGACCGAAGCCGTCGGCGCCGAGCGAGGACCAGTCCTGCTCCACCCACTGGGCGATCTGGTCCGGGACCTGGCGCATGTAGTCGGACACGGCCAGGACCGGGCCCTGCGCACCGGCGAGCGCCTGGCGCACGAACGGGGTGCGCTCCTCGCCGCGCAGCACCGCGGCGTCCGCCTCCATGGCGTCGCGGCGCAGCTCGGTCCAGGAGGTCGCGGACCACACGTCGGCGGCCACGCCCCACTCCTCGGCGAGCAGCTTCTGCGCCTGGAGCACCCAGTGGATCGCGGTGCCGGAGCCGAGCAGCTGGATGCGCGGCGCGTTGGCCGCGGCCACCTCCACGCCCGCCGTCTCGGCGGTGTTGAAGCGGTACAGGCCCTTGACGATGCCTTCGTCGACCGCGTCGCCGGACGGCTTCGCGGGCTGCGGCATCGGCTCGTTGTAGACGGTGAGGTAGTAGAAGACGTTCTGGTCCTCGCCGTCCTTCGCCTCGCCGTACATGCGGCGCAGACCGTCCTTGACGATCGTCGCGATCTCGTAGGCGAACGCCGGGTCGTACGAGAGCGCCGCCGGGTTGGTCGCGGCGATCACCGGCGAGTGGCCGTCCGCGTGCTGCAGACCCTCACCGGTCAGCGTGGTGCGGCCCGCGGTGGCGCCCACCAGGAAGCCGCGGCCCAGCTGGTCGCCGAGCTGCCACATCTGGTCGGCGGTGCGCTGCCAGCCGAACATCGAGTAGAAGATGTAGAACGGGATCATCGCCTCGCCGTGCGTCGCGTACGACGACGCGGCGGCGATGAAGTCGGCCATCGAACCGGCCTCGGTGATCCCCTCGTTGAGGATCTGCCCGTTCTTGGCCTCCTTGTAGTACATCAGCTGGTCGCGGTCGACCGGCTCGTACGTCTGCCCCTTGGGCGAGTAGATGCCGAGCGACGGGAACAGGCTCTCCATGCCGAAGGTGCGGGCCTCGTCCGGGACGATCGGGACCCAGCGCTTGCCGGTCTCCTTGTCGCGTACGAGGTCCTTGACCAGGCGTACGAACGCCATGGTCGTCGCCACCGACTGGGAGCCGGAGCCCTTGTCGAACGACGCGAACGCCTTGTCCGCCGGGGCCGGCAGCGCGGGCAGCGGCTGCGTGCGGCGGGCCGGGGCCGGGCCGCCGAGGGCGGCGCGGCGCTCCTGGAGGTAGCGGACCTCGGGGGAGTCGGCGCCCGGGTGGCCGTAGGGCACCTGGCCGTCGACGAACTGCGCGTCCGAGATCGGCAGGTCCAGCAGGTCCCGCATGTTCTTGAACTCGTCCGTCGTCAGCTTCTTCATCTGGTGGTTCGCGTTCTTCGACGCGAAGCCCTCACCCAGGGTGAAGCCCTTGACGGTCTGCGCCAGGATCACCGTCGGCGCGCCCTTGTGCTCCAGGGCGGCCTTGTACGCGGCGTAGACCTTGCGCGGCTCGTGGCCGCCGCGCGAGAGGTGGAAGCACTCGAGGATCTTGTCGTCGGAGAGCAGTTTCGCCATCTCGACGAGCGCGGGGTCCTTGCCGAAGAAGTCCTCGCGGATGTACGCGGCGTCACGCGTCTGGTACGTCTGCACCTGGGCGTCCGGCACCTCACGCAGGCGGCGGACCAGGGCGCCGGTGGTGTCGAGCTGGAAGAGCTCGTCCCAGGCGTTGCCCCACAGGGTCTTGACGACGTTCCAGCCGGCGCCGCGGAACTGGGCCTCCAGCTCCTGCACGATCTTGAAGTTGGCGCGGACCGGGCCGTCGAGGCGCTGCAGGTTGCAGTTGATCACGAAGGTCAGGTTGTCCAGGCCCTCGCGGGAGGCGAGCGCGAGTGCCGCCGTCGACTCGGGCTCGTCCATCTCGCCGTCACCGAGGAACGCCCACACGTGGGAGGACGAGACGTCCTTGATGCCCCGGTTGGTGAGGTACCGGTTGAAGCGGGCCTGGTAGATCGCCGACAGCGGGCCGAGGCCCATGGAGACCGTCGGGAACTCCCACAGCCAGGGCAGGCGGCGCGGGTGCGGGTACGACGGCAGGCCGTTGCCGCCGGCCTCCTGGCGGAAGTTGTCCAGCTGGGCCTCGGTGAGGCGGCCGTCCAGGAAGGCGCGGGCGTAGATGCCGGGCGAGGCGTGGCCCTGGATGTAGAGCTGGTCGCCGGAGCCGGGGGAGTCCTGGGAGTCCTTGCCGTGGAAGAAGTGGTTGAAGCCCGTCTCGTAGAGCCAGGCGGCGGAGGCGAAGGTGGCGATGTGGCCGCCGACGCCGTGCTTCGAGCCGCGGGTGACCATGGCGGCCGCGTTCCAGCGGTTCCAGGCCGTGATCCGGGCCTCCATCTCCGGGTCGCCGGGCAGGGCCGGCTCGTCCGCGGTGGGGATGGAGTTGACGTAGTCCGTCTCAAGAAGCTTCGGCAGCGCGAGGCCGCCCGCCTCGGCGCCTTCCAGCGTGCGCCGCATCAGGTACGCGGCGCGGTGCGGCCCTGCCGCCTTGGTGACGGCGTCCAGGGAGGCCTGCCATTCGGCGGTCTCCTCGGGGTCGCGGTCCGGGAGCTGGTCGAGCTCGCTCGGCTGGATGCGCATGGGGTCGGTCATAGTCGCCGCACGCCTTCCTGAGTCGAAGGGGGTGGGGTTGGGGGTGCCCTTGGTCTTGGCAGGACAGGGCGAGGGTCCGGGTACGGACCCGTCGGCGACTGTAACTCGCTGATCGATGATCGATCAAAGGATCGATGGGTAAAAACCCCCGAGACCGAGAAAGTCGGCACAGAGTGCCTGTGGAGGGGGCACTGCGTGCCCCCTTCGGTGTCGTCCCTCAGGGCCGGGGCGCACACCCCAGGACATGAGTCTTGACCAGCTCGGCGATGGCCGGGTCACGCCGCCGGAACGCCTCGACCAGCGCCTCGTGCTCCTCCGCGTAGGACTGCTGGACCGTCCCCAGCCACCGGATCGACAGCGCGGTGAACACCTCGATGCCGAGCCCTTCCCACGTGTGCAACAGCACAGAATTCCCCGCGGCCCGCACCAGCTCCCGGTGGAAGGCCACGGTGTGCCGCACCTGCGCGGTCCCGTCCGACTCCTGGTCGGCCCGGTACAGAGCGGACACGTGCGGTTCGAGCGCCGAGCAGTCCTGCGCGAGCCGCCCCGCCGCCAGCTCCGCCGCGATGGCCTCGAGACCGGCGCGGACCGGGTAGCTCTCCTCCAGGTCGGCCGCCGTGAGGTTCCGTACGCGAACGCCCTTGTTGGGCGCCGACTCGATCAGCCGCAGCGACTCCAGCTCGCGCAGCGCCTCGCGCACGGGCGTCTGGGAGACCTCCAGCTCCGTGGCGATCCGTCGCTCCACGATGCGCTCGCCCGGCTTCCAGCGGCCGCTGACGATCCCTTCCACGATGTGCTCGCGGATCTGGTCGCGCAGCGAGTGGACGACGGGCGCGGTCATGAGGCTCCTCCGGGAGGCCAAGTGAGCTGACGTCTAGACAATACGGCGGCGCCCCCGCCCGGAGCAGGTCCGGGGCGGGGGCGCCGCAGGTGAGCCTGGTTACAGACCCGCGGTCACGTACGCCTGGTCACAGTCCCAGGTCGGCGGAGAACTCGCCGGCCTCAAGGAGCTGCTTGACCGTCGTCAGGTAGCGGGCGGCGTCGGCGCCGTCCACCAGACGGTGGTCGTAGGAGAGCGTCACGTACGTCATGTCGCGCACCGCGATGGTGTCGCCGAGCTCCGGGTCGGAGACGACGACGGGGCGCTTGACGGTGGCGCCGATGCCCAGGATGGCGACCTGGTTCGGCGGCACGATGACCGTGTCGAACAGGGCGCCGCGCGAGCCGGTGTTGGAGATGGTGAACGTGGCGCCGGACAGGTCGTCCGGGGTCACCTTGTTCGTCCGGACCTTGCCCGCGAGCTCGGCCGTCTTCTTGGCGATGCCCGCGAGGTTGAGGTCACCCGCGCCCTTGATGACCGGGGTCATCAGGCCCTTCTCCGAGTCGACGGCGATGCCGACGTTCTCGGTGTCGAAGTAGGTGATCGTGCCCTCGTCGTAGTTCAGGCGGGCGTTGATGACCGGGTGGGCCTTCAGCGCCTGGACGGCGGCCTTGACGAAGAACGGCATCGGGGACAGCTTGACGCCCTCGCGGGCGGCGAAGGCGTCCTTGGCCTTGGCGCGCAGCTTCATCAGCTTGGTGATGTCGACCTCGATGACCGAGGACAGCTGGGCCTGCTCCTGCAGCGCCTTGTGCATGTTGTCCGCGATGGCCTTGCGGATGCGCGGCAGCTTGACCGTCTGGCCGCGGAGGGGGGAGACCTCCAGGGCCGGGGCCTGCGGCGCGGCGGCGGCAGCGCCCGCGGCGGCCGGGGCGGCGGCCGGAGCCTGGGCCTTGGCGGCCTCGGCCGCGGCGACGACGTCCTGCTTGCGGATGCGGCCGCCGACGCCGGTGCCCTTGACGGAGGCCAGGTCCACGCCGTTCTCGGCGGCGAGCTTGCGCACCAGCGGGGTCACGTACGCGCCGTCGTCCACCGGGGAGGCGGCGGCAGGGGCGGCCGGAGCCGGGGTGGCCGGAGCCGCGGG